>JAZJYB010000067.1:71027-85757 GCA_040390685.1 Pseudomonadota bacterium
TCTGTTTGCGTAGAAAATGACAGTAAATTAGCGGAGCTACGAATTAAAAATTTATGGGATAGATCTAATTTGCGAAGCAACTCTCTGGGGAAGCCTTGTTCGATATTATCGATATCGGTCACTTGGCCCAGTTTATTGACGATGAATGCCGTGGCAACAATCTTTTTCTTCACATATCGCTCGGCAGAACGATTTTGTGCCGACGCATCCATTGCATTCATACCCTGAGTGCCCTGGGTTAGGTCAACAGTCTTGACGGTCAAAGGCGACGAAATTCCTTTGTCCGGACGTGAACTGTTCTGGGCCAGACAACTCGTGACGGAAAGAAAAAAAATCGCGACAATTTTTGCTGTGCTCTTGACAGGGATATATCTGATCATTGAGTTTCTCATTATTTTATAAGCACGTTTCAGAATAACTTAGATTCTAGGTGAATCCGAGATGAATCCGAGATGAATCATAAGTGAATCAATTCAAGTTGACCACTATTCTATTTACCAAACAATCCCTTAAGAAGATCGGCCGGATTGAGTTTCTTTTCTTCCTTGGGTTGTTTTTGCTGCTGCTTTCTATCGCCGGCATCGCCAAATCCGCCTAACATAGAGCTAAAAGTCGACTTGACGCGCACCTTGGTTTGCCAGTCTGGCGCCCATGCAATTTTAGGGTCATTCGGTCTTGGCGGATAGGCGAAAAACGCTTCTGATCCGTAGGCGATCATGCGCAACATACCGGCAGCCTGTTCGCCAAAAATGCCTTTCGGCACATCACACTTCGTTGCGCTGGCCGGCAAAATAACTTTTTCCCCTATCCACTTATCAATATCCGCATTCGATTGATAGTCAACCAGCCCGAAACCAAAATCGGCTAATTCACTTGAGGTCCAGACGATTACTTCAGCAGAATCGCCACCGCTAGACTTGCCCCCCATGGCGCTGATAAAATAACCACGTGCATACGGAATGCTCTTCCACTCAAGGTGTACGCTCCCTTCATTTTTGCTTTGATTCAGCTCTATCGTTGGCATTAAATCTTGCGGCGCGGCCAGTGCCACATTAAAATTTTCTGGAATGCCGTTACCAAGAAAAGTGTGCTGCCCGATGAGCGAAGCTGTATCAGGCACTTTGCGGTCATCGACTTTATTCGGCCAGGCTGGATGACCAGGCACGGAACGTGCGCCCTTGGTGGTTTTGCCGCGCATGACAAAAAATTTAGTAAAGTCTTCAAGCGACGCTTTGGCCGCATCGAGAGTACGCGGCTGCCCGGGTCTGACAGTTTCACCGCAGCCCCAATAAATAGAAATTTTCCCTTTGGGCTTTTCATAATTTGGCTCTACCGGAGACTCGTCGACGATGGTTGGTACAGGCTTATCCGGAACAGGGGCAATGAGCTTGAGTGACTCACCAAGATTCATCCCTGCCGGAAGCATCTGGACCGCCTCGGTCAGAGTATTGTTCTTGCTGGTGAAAACCGAGACATCAACAAAACGTCCCATCGCGAAACCCATCGCGTGGGTATTGCCAAATACATTGCCCCGGTCACTGGCGCCACCAACCGCGCCTTTCGCCAAGCCACCTAAAGCGCCAAAAAAACCGCCTGATTTGGCTCCTTGTGCAGCCGCTCCCATCATATTCGCGCCCGGCATATCGCTGCTACTGGTCGCCACATCAATATAGGCGAGCGCAAGCGGTGGCTTAACGACTTGTTTTGCGCCCTTAACTTGAGCTAAGGCAAACATAGGGATCACAAAGATGGAACATGCAGCAAATGTTGCACGCATCAAAGGCCTGGAACGCAAACGAACGGCAGCGACTTTCATATTCAACTCCTTAAAGTGACATCGTCAGGACGATGAGCCTTTTCATCATAGTTCAAAAATATCGATATTTTAAGATTAAGCGTCAATTGGGATCTTCAACGGGAGCAGTATCTCAAAATGTGTGCCGACACCGACGGTCGACTGCACTTCTATGCTGCCGCCCAAGGTTTTGCTGACCAGATTTTTGACGATTGCCATCCCCAGGCCAGTGCCACCTTTGCCAATCTTGGTGCTGAAGAAAGGCTCGAACATTTTTGCCAGGACTTCTTGAGTCACGCCACAGCCATTGTCAGAGATAATCAATTTGACCTTGTCACCGATCACCTCGGCGCTGACATTGACCACACCATCTGAGCGATGTTCAAACGCATGCAGGTAGGCATTATTCACCAGATTAATCAGAATTTGTCCTAATGGCCCCGGCTGGCTATCCATCACAATACCCTTGGGAATTTCGATGCAAATTTTATGCGGGAAGCGCTTCAAGCTGGGCGTCAGTGTGTAGATAATTTCCTGTATCACTTCAGCCAGATCAAACTCGCGCCTTTGCTCGCTGGCCTGGTCGGACGCCACCTGGCGGAAATTTTTCAAGAGCTCTTCAGCACGTTTCAGGTTACGCAAGAGTAGGCTGGTGCCGTCGTTCATGTTTAAAAGGAAGCCAGTCAGGTCGGCTCGCTTCATCTTGCCCGTCTCAAAAGAAGCTTGAAAATCATGAGTATGATCGGCCAAAGTACCCGCGGTTAACAGGCTATTTCCTATCGGGCTATTGAGTTCATGCGAGACACTGGTTACCAGGGTGCTCAAGGTTGCCTTGGCCTCACTGCGCGCCAGATTTTCTTGTGATTGATGCAGCCGTTTTTTCACTGAATCGAGTTCGCGTGTAGCCATCACTTCGATTTCATTACGCTGATGCTTCACTTCATCAATCGCCATTTGCGCGGTGGTCAGAATTTCGTTGGTGCTGCGCGCAAGCAATCCGATTTCATCCAACGTATGTTTTTTATCCACTTCAACCCGACCGGAACCTCCTGCCTGAATTGCCCGCATAGCCCTGGCCAGACGAATAATAGGATTGATCATCATCTGGCGGAAAACCGCAGAAATAATGCTTGCCGCAACCAGCACTTGTAACAGCATCAGCAAGGTCAACGTCAAGGCGTAACGTGCCGCTTGCTCACCCACATAAGGCGCATTTTGCACCACGATGAGCCGCCCGACTTCTTCACCGGTACCGATTGGAGAGTGCAGCGGATAAATTGTTCCTTTGGCGTACAAGGCCGGATCAATCGCGCCATTGTCCAGCTTGAAAGCAGGCTCTGCTTCAATCCGTACTGCCCGAATACTCGGGTTGCCAACCAGCCCTTCGAGTACGCCTTGTGCCACTTCAGAATTACGGGCAAAAGCCGCCACTTCGGCCTGGGCCTGAACAGTGCGTACTAGTTGCTGTTGCAGTAAATTCGCCTGTTCCAATTGATTCTGATACGACCAGGCGTAAGTAAACATTCCCGCGATAACGGAAAATGCCAGCAAGCCTGATCCGACTGTCACAATCAGGCGTATCTCTAATCGTTCAGAAACTTTACTCGGCACTTGAGCCTCACTCCTTCAGCAATAGGACGACTTTAACCGAACGGTTCACCATTTTAGAATCGACATAGGCGATCGCGTGTTTGTTGTGGGCGACGACATCAATTGCCGCCCGCATGTCAGTCAAACTTGAGGGCGGCAACATCTCGCCACTGAAACGCAGGCGAGCCCAGTAGGCATTCACCTGGCTAATGCGCATCCCATTCAAGGTACGGAAGAAGGTCTCGCGCGCCACACTGTCGATTGGTTGTTCATAGATTGCCGCCACCACCGTATTGTTTTGATCCGCCATTTCGAAACTTCGTGTACGTCCCAAATAAAGATCAGAAACCTGTCTTGGCGTCATGCTTTGCACCGGGCAATCTGGATTGACGATTACCGCAACGTCAGCAAAACTTGACGCCGGCCACTCCAGACAGAGTAGGAGAAAAAAGGATATCTGAAATAAATTTGCGCGCATGATCAGAAGGTGAAATCCAAAGTTGCCGAAACTTGATTCACCCGCGTAGTTTTATCAAAGCGTTGTGGGTAAGTCCACCACAATGCATAGCCAAAAGGTTTGATGACGCTATGCGTCCATTGCAATTTAAGCGCCATCCGGCTGGCAAAATCGTAGCGTGTGCCGATCGACAGACTGCGCTGTTCTATACGCGTTTGATTCATCGCAAAGACTGCGGGATCGCGCAGTGAGGAATTGAAGACACCCCAATCATTGGTGGCGACGCGCACTTTGTTTTTTGGCCGCCAGTTACTTAACAGCAAGTACGGTGTCCAGTCGTGTATCCGTCGGCCGACGCTCACATATCCCACCTCGCCATGCGGCAAGCCATCTGCGCTGGTAGCAGTATGAGCCAGCTCGGCCTGTGCCACCCATACGTCATCGTCAAAGACAGCGCCTAGCGTCGTATATTTTACGGTTGCATTTTTATATGAGAGATGATGGATCAGGTCGGCAGCTTCCGCGCTTACCGCTGGAATCGAGGCGGCCACGACTGAATCTAGCGCCTGGTGTAATGGCAAAAAGGCAGGAACATCACTACCAAACTTAAGCTGCGCATACGATGCCTTGATGCGCCACAAATCAGATTGTCGGGTGACAGATATCTCGAGCATGTCTTGCGCCATTAATTTATAGCCTCCGACGATAGGCAGCGAGACTGAGCTATTGCCGGCCTGGGCTTTGATGCGCCAACGCGCATCGTCTGACTTAAGATTGTAGGCAGCGTCGATACCATTCATGGAAAAAATTGGTATCCATGCATAAAATTCCGATGGTGGCCTTACCCATGAATACGCATAGCCCACGTTACGATGGTCTGACATCAGAAATGCATCGAAGTTAATGCGACCGACCCGCATGTCGAGCTGGCTTTGCGGCCTGAAGCTCAGGTACGCCAACTCTGTGACACTCGCGAGATCAGGCTTATATTGGTCACGCACGACAAACTGCCCGACTAGATCCACGTTGTTATTGACGGCGTACTCGAGTTGTAGGCCTAGGCGAGAATCGAGCCGCCAACTTGCCCCGGTGGCCGCGCCATTTTTGGCCTTTTGACTGAGGTCACGGTTCGGCGAAAGATCTGTGCGATTATCATCGGCATAGCCAACGGTACCAAAACCACTCACGCGAAGTGCGTCGTCGGCACTAGCCGACGTGCATATGAACGCAGTCAGAGTAAGGCTAAGGGTAAGCCACAAGATGAGCGAAGCACAAGAACAAGCTAGAAGTGGCGGTAACTTTAAGTTTAATCTCAAAAGAGACCCTCCTTCAGACTGAGTTTAGCGCGAAATAATTCTCAAAAAATTGCCGTCCCGGACCACGTACAAACTACCTAAAACAGTATTGTCGAACACGCCAATATCTTCAATCTCTATTTTTCTTTTTTGAATTTACACAAATCGCAAAGGGCCTTTTTTACTTAAAATTACATGACAATTACAATTAATTAGCCGAAAGTAATTGCTCCAAATTGAAATCTTTAAAAATAACATTGAATAATATTATTTTTATTTTGACAATTTATCGACCTCCAACTGTGCCTGTTCTAAAGCAATTTGCGCAGAGACGCCCTCTTTCAGGCAGCGGTCTATCGCCACTTTAATAATTTCACGCACCTTCAGGTTATCGACTGCCATGAGTTTGGGTTTCGCATATTTCAGTTGTTGACGCACGCTCAGAAAAGCTTCATCAGTGCTGTAACGTTCTTTTAACAGCGGATCCGCAAACGCTGTCGCGACAACTGGCAGATAACCCGTGGCGGCACTTGTTCGTGCTTGTATTGAAACTTGATAAAGAAATTTGGCAAATTTAACCGCAGCCGCTTTCTCGGATTTACTCATGTTTGCGGACATGAACAAATTCCCACCACCAAACGATCCACCGAAGCTAACATCTTTGGCCATCATGTCAGCAGACCAGGCAAACCTACGATTGCTATACACGGTCTCCATTCCGCCTGAAGAGTAATAAATCACAGGGAAACGTCCCGCAGTAAAGGCACTTAGAGTATCTTTCCACACAAGAGATCGCTCTAAAAGTTGTTTGTCTTTTAATCTCCTCCAGAAGCTAAGCGCTCTAACCGCTGCGGGTGTCATCAGAGTCACTTTACCAGTCTTGCTATTCATCAGACTTCCACCAGCTTGAATCACGGTTGCTTCAAATATCCAATCGTACCAATCGCCGCCAAGAAGAAACGGCGCTTTTTTTGAATGCGATCTAAGTTTTTCGAGCATTGACTCGAATTCGTCCCAGGTTTTAGGAAGTTGCTTTTCAGGAATCCCAGCTGCCTTGAGCTGGTCGAGATTGTAAATAGCAATGAGCATGCTGCGAAAAAATGGCGCACCACAGAATTTTTTGTTTGCACAATAACTACTACCCAAAAATTCAACTGAAATGGGCTTTAGAAATTCTTTGAGTTCAATACCTTGTTCCGCCAACACGTCTTCAAAGGGTTGAATCAATCCTAGTTGTTCAAGTTCCCATGTTTCGGAAACTTCGGCAACAAAAAGCCCCGCGTTACGACCTTGCCCAACCAGATCACGCACACGCTTAATGACCTCATCCCAATTGGTTTTCGGCTCGAACTCAATCTTGATCTCGGGTTCTTTTAATTCAAATTCGCGAACAAGATTGTAATAATGACGCGAAGACTCCGTGGTGGCACCTGCAGGAATAATAAATCTGAGTTGAACCGCGCTGCACGGCGTACAAATAAAGAAATACGCTGCGATTAGGCTAGCGAAAAATGATCGACGTAATTGCATCAGCCCCCTCCTGTCCAAATGCCGTGATGGCGGATTTTTGATAGCTGCTAATAAAAAGCAGCCGAAGCAATGGAACTTAAAAAATAACGCTCATGGCATGTACTATTTTCAGCCAATATATATGATTTTTTTAAACAATATGTAAATTAATCCCCGAAACAACAATCATGTCGACACTGGCCTTTCTTCAATAGATACAAATTATTTAAGCGCTATTTATTCTCGCAAAGATAAGTCAAAATCACGGCACGCGCACTATGCGGCGCAATTTTTTCCCATGGTTGATCCTTGAGGTTTGCCATCGCGACCAGCTTACCGCTGCCCATTTTTTCGGAATACATAGCGACACTGACAAGTTGAAATGTGTGCGATTTACAGGAGAATTTACTCGATTGTTTCATCGACATAAATTTTCTATCTGCTTGCCCTGTCTGTTGTAGCTTATAGTCCCAAAGAGTCCAGGCCTCAACACTGTCTTTACCGCTGTTTTTGGGAGTGTCTTGCAGGATATAGGTGGATTTTTCTGCGTCAGTAGAGAGATATTTCCAACTCAAAGGAGCAACCTCTTCCTTGACAAGATCCTCGGCGTTTGCCATAGGCACAATAACTGAGATTGAGCTTAAGAAGAAAATCAAGCTAGCTAAGATCTGCTTTGATTTCATACCTTCCTCCCATTAGTTTTTAACTCTGCAAGGCCTGTAACTCATCCTCACTAAATCCGGCGGCCCGGCGCGCATCCAGATTGAAAGGGCCGCGCATTTTTGGTGCCCGATACTGCAGAGCCAATTCAGCGTAACAGGCGATCGGGTCCAGCTTACGCTCATTACATAATTGTGCAAACCAATGGTTGCCTATCGCCACATGACCGATTTCATCACGCAAGATAATGTCCAGTATCTGCGCCGCGGCCTGGTCGCCCGCCTGCGCCAGCTTGGCGCGAATAGCGGGGGTTGCATCTAAGCCGCGCGCTTCCATGGTGCGTGGCACCACTGCCATGCGTGCCAGTACATCACTTTGCGTGCGCTCGACCATTTCCCATAGACTATTGTGCGCCGGGAAGTCGCCGTACTCGAACCCCATTGTGACCAGATGGTCGGACAAAAGCGTAAAGTGATACGCCTCTTCCTGCGCCACTTGCAACCAATTGACATAATATTGCTCAGGCATATCAGCAAAACGCCAAATCGCATCGAGCGCCAGATTGATCGCGTTAAATTCTATGTGGCTTAATGCATGTATCAGTACCGCCCTGCCCTCTACCGTATTCATCGCCCTGCGCTTGACACCCAAAGGCGGCACTAACTCAGGGCGCTCAGGTCGACCAGGAATTTCCAAGGCCGTCGTCAAGATAGCCTGCGCGTCTAGCCGCAATGCGCCCGCTTGCCATGATTCCCTGAGCCTTTTTACGCCTTCTGCCTTGATGACAGGTATCGGTTCGATCAGCCAATGTAAAGCCAGTTGACGAAGGTCGGTCACACCTTGCAGATTGGGCGAAGCTGAGGAAAAAGCTGTGTTGGTAACAGGATTCATGCGAGGGGCGTTAAAATAGCAGGTTAATCCTCTATTTTACGGAAGAATCATGGCCATTTACCAGTTAGGTGACATTTCACCTGAAATTGATGCCAGCGCCTACATCACCGATAGCGCGAATATTATCGGCAAGGTAAGAATCGAAGCGAATGCCAGCATCTGGTTTGATGTAACCATACGTGGCGATAATGAGTTAATTATCGTTGGTGAAAACAGCAACGTGCAAGAAGGCTGCATCTTGCATACTGACCCGGGTTGCCCGCTGATTATCGGCAAAAACGTCACGATTGGTCATCAGGCTATGTTGCACGGCTGCAGCGTTGGTGAAGGTTCATTGATCGGTATACAGGCTGTGATCTTGAACGGTGCCAAAATCGGCAAAAATTGCCTGGTCGGTGCCGGTGCCTTGGTCACTGAAGGTAAAGAGTTTCCGGATAATTCCCTGATCGTCGGCTCACCAGCCAAAGTTTTGCGCACGCTCACAGAAGAAGCAATTACGGCTATGCATGGCAATACCCAGAACTACGTCGAGCGCGCCCAAGAATACAAAACGCAATTAAAACGGATAGGATAAGAAAGCAATGAGCGACAATCTACAAAAATTTATGTTTGAGAATGCCGGAGTACGCGGCGAACTCGTTGAGCTACCGAATACCTGGCAACAGATCTTGGCTAACCAGGCTTACCCAACGGCGGTAAAAACCATCCTGGGCGAACTGCTTGCAGCGTCCGCCCTACTCAGTTCCAATCTAAAGTTCAATGGCACCATGGTCATGCAAATTCATGGTGACGGCCCGGTCAAACTCATGGTAGTGGAATGTGATGCCGACCTGAATATGCGCGCCACCGCCAAAATGCGCGAAGGCGCAATCATCGCGGACGAAGCCAATCTGACTGATCTGATTCACGCACACGGCCAGGGGCGTTTTATCATCACGCTAGACCCGAATGACAAAATGCCAGGGCAACACGCCTATCAGGGCATAGTACCGCTCGACGGTGCATCGGTCGCCACGGTCATTGAAAATTACATGATGCGTTCAGAGCAATTGGATACCAAGATCTGGCTAGCCGCCAATGACAGTGTGGCGCGCGGGATGTTATTACAAAAATTGCCAATGACAGGCGGCTATCAGGCAGCAGATAAAGAGCATTCAAGCGCTAGCCCGGAAGCAAAAGCAGCCAATGAAACCGAAGCATGGAACCGAGCCATGGCACTCGGTGGCACGCTCAAGCAAGACGAACTTCTCAGTACCAATATCGAGACCCTGATGCATCGCTTATTCTGGGAAGAAACCCTGCGTGTGTTTTCGCTTCAGCACCCAAAATTCCTGTGTAATTGCTCGCGCGAAAAAGTCGGCAATATGCTTAAAATGTTGGGTGAACCAGAGATCAGCACTGCAATTGCTGAGCTGGAAAAACTCGATATCAATTGTGATTTCTGTGGCAAGCTCTATTCCTTCGACAAGGTTGATTGCGCACAATTATTTGTGGCCAGCACTGTTGTTGAAGGCATAGAAACACCTAGTGTTAGCAAACATTAAGCGCTTCATATCAAAGCCGGTCTCCTAGACACAAATTAAAGCCCGGTCTTGAAGCTAGTGTAAACCCTGCCCATAGTCCGGCGTATGTCGTTGTTTAATATTTCTGGCGCCCTCATTTGTTCCAGGTCGGTGGCGGAGAGAAAAACTGACTTGTTCTCCGCGATTTCTTTCCTGACGTATTTAATGCTGGCAGCATTTGAGTTGGCGTAAAAAACCTTGTTGGTTTGGCTGGCATGCACTTCGGGACGCATGATGTAATTCATGAATAGATGGGCATTATCCGGATGGGCAGCATCTGCTGGAATGGCCAGTGTGTCAAAAAATAACATGGCACCGGTCTTGGGTATCAATGCCTCAATTTTGATACCGGATTTCGCATCTATAGCGCGTTGGCGGGCGATGTTGATGTCGCCGGACCAGCCCAGCGCCAGACAGATCGAACCGTTGGCCATGTCGTTGATATAACCGATAGAGCTGAACAAAGAAATGTAAGGCCGGATTTTTTTCAGCAATTGTCCTGCTTCCTGATAGTCGGCAACCGATTTGGAGTAAGGTTTTTTGCCCAGATACAGCAATGCCGCTGGAAAAATATCGGCCGCCGTATCGACAAAAGACACGCCGCAGGATTTCAGCCGTGAGATGTATTTTGGTTCAAACACCAGATCCCAGGCATTCTCCGGCATAGGCAGGTCACCCAAGGCCGCTTTCACTTTATCGACATTGATACCGACCGTGGTGTAACCCCAAAGCCAGCTCACCAGATGCTCATTGCCCGGATCTATGCTGGCAAGTTTGGCCTGAACCGAGGGCGACATATTGCTGAGATTGGGCAGTTTGCTTTTGTCTAGCGTCTTCAATGCGCCACCTTGTATCTGCAAACCAGCCCAAATTGCCGATGGCACCACGATATCGTAACCGGATCGTCCGGCAATGAGCTTGGTATGCAGCACTTCATTGCCATCGAAGTAATCCGAGCGCACCTTGATGCCGGTTTCCTTTTCAAAATTCTTGACGGTATCGTCGGCGATGTAATCTGCCCAGTTATAAATATTCAGAATTTTCTCTTCCTGCGCCGCAGCTGGGATCGCGTACAGGGCTGACGAGAAAGCCATCAACGTCAATAACACTGACAATAATTTTGACCGTATTCGTTCTAGTTTTTGCCTTGATTTTTTCATGCTTATCTCCCCAATATTTTTTACATCAGTGGTGTAAGTGTCGTCTATTTATTAGCGATCTTTTGATTCCTAAGCACGCACAGCATATCGGCGGCGATATGCGCCGCTGCCAGCGCAGTGATCTCGCTATGGTCAAATGGCGGTGCCACTTCCACTACATCCATGCCGACCAGATTCACTGGCCCCATACCGCGTATCAGCTCCAGGGCCTGGGCCGAACTCAGCCCGCCCGCGACCGGGGTGCCGGTGCCAGGGGCAAAAGCCGGATCGAGACAATCAATATCAAAGGTCAGGTAAGTCGGGCGGCTGCCAACGATGGCGAGGATGCGTTCCAGCGTGGCCGCAACGCCATGCGCATGCACCCATGGTGCATCGATGATATTCATGCCCATAAAATCTTCATTCCAGGTACGGATACCGATCTGCACCGAAGTGGCGGGGTCGATCAAGCCTTCTTTCACCGCCTTGTAGAACATGGTGCCGTGATTCAGTGACTCGGGATTATCATCGGGCCAGGTATCACAATGCGCGTCGAAATGGATCAGCGACAAAGGACCTCCAAATTTTTCTACATGCGCTTTCAAGAGTGGATAAGTAATGAAATGGTCGCCGCCAAAAGTGAGCATCTTGGCGCCGCTAGCCAGTATCGTGCGGGCATGCTGAGTAATGGCGGGCGCTATCGTTAAGGGATTATGCGCATCGATCCAGCAATCGCCGTAATCAATCACCGCCAGCTCATCAAAGGGATCTACACCCCAAGGGAACAGCATCAACTCACTGAGCTGTACGCTGGCCGCGCGCACTGCCGCCGGCCCCAGCCTGGCACCAGGACGAAAAGTCGTGGCAAGATCGAGCGGGATGCCAGAGACCACCACATCAACGCCACTCAAGTCGCGGCTATACTTGCGCCGCATGAAGCTCAAAACGCCAGCATAAGTGTTTTCCGGGATGGTGCCGTGCAAAGAAGTGCGACGAATCGCGCCGTCGCCTTGAATTGATGAAGTCATTTTGATGTTCCTGATATTTGTTGGCTAGCAAGTACTTATATGCATTTATATGAAAAATTCTAATTCCATTAGTAGCACCACTTAATACACTCGTACCAACGGATATGAATGATTTCCGTTGAACGATTGGGTATTTTCTCTTTAAAATAGAACTACGTATAATGAAAAATATCGAAGCATCCATCGAAATTTCTAATGAATAGATTTAACAGTCAATTCCAGCGCGGATAAATATGAATAATCGACTTCCACCGCTGCAAAGCCTGCTTGCGTTTGAATCCGCGGCTAGGCTCGGCGGCATTTCGCGTGCCGCGGTAGAGCTTTCACTAACCCAATCCGCCATCACGCACCAGATACAAAATCTTGAAGCCTGGGTCGGTCAGGCGTTGTTTAGTCGGGTCGGGCGCGGCGTCAAACTGACGGCAGCGGGTGAATTATTTAGCGAGACAGTACGGGCAACTTTGAAGACCTTACGCGATGGTCGGGAACGGATAGAACCTTACCGCAATCCCGATTCGGTACTAATTGCCTGCGCACCGGATTTTGCCAGCGGGTGGCTCGTCTCGCGTTTGCGCCTGTTACGCGATCTTCATCCGACTATGGAGATTTGGCTGATCACACAAAATGAGTTGCGCGAGATCGATAGAATAGACGTGGACCTGATCATCTCGACACAAGAGTTAAGCAGCCCGGAAATGAGCTCGGTTAAATTGCTCGATGATTATGCGCTGGCGGTGTGCGGACCAGAATTGGCGCAGCAATTACACTCACTGCCCTTCCCCGAAGTATTGCAAGCGGCGCCCCTGATCATCGACGAAACTTATCCCGAATGGGCACCGTGGCTAGGCGAACAAACGAAAGTCAGCAAACGTAGCATCACCCTTGAGGATACCCGCTTGCGCTTGCAAGCTGCCGAAGATGAACTGGGTATTGCGATGCTATCCAAAGTAGCCGCCGATGCCGCATTAAGCAAAGGCCGCATCACTGCACTGACGCAGATCCCAACGGTGCCGTTGCCACAAAAATGGCTGACCAAATCCAACCTACAACCTCGCACCCCAGCGGTAGAGATCGTCTTTGAATGGTTGCGTACGTCAAATCATTAAAGTTATCCGAGCTCAGCCTGCGCCATTAAGGCTTCTTGTTTGCGCGGTAAACGCAGCGATAACAGCATAGCCGCCGTACCCAGGATTGCGCCACCGATTGCCGGGCCGATCAGCACACCAGCCGCCTGCCAATAATGCGTAGCCACCATGGTGAATGGAATGACAAACACCGTTTGACGGGTCCAGTTCAGTATGGTGCTGTAGAGCGGTTTGGAAAGATTATTGAAGCCAGCATTGGCGCAAAATAACCAGGCAGTGAACATCCAGAATAAAGCCAGTGGCCCACAGAATAAAGTGATTAGGGCATTGCCATTCGCACCGACGGGAAACATATGCAAAATAACCGGCAATAATAACCAAAGCAAAAACGCCACAATCACAGTGTAAAGCGCAGATAATTGGTAACTCGCCAGCAGCGCTTGATGCACGCGGTCGTAACGTTTTCCACCTGCGTTTTGTGCCACGATGGGGCCGATTGCACCAGACATCGCGAACACAAAAGCAAAGGCGATCGGCGTCAAGCGGCCGATGATGGCAAAACCTGCCACGGCATCATTGCCAAATGCGGACATGGTACGGGTCAGATAGGCATTGCCAACTGGCGTCGCCAGGTTGGCTAAAATAGCCGGCACGGCAAAGGCGGATAAAGGTTTGATATGCTGAAAAACTTGTGCACGCAAATTCGCCCAGCGATCGGCGCCAATAAATGGCGCGAAATGGAGTTCGCTACGCCGGACAGTGCGCAGGGCAATTATCATCATGCCGACTTGAGCCAGTATTGTTGCGACAGCCGCGCCTGTAAATCCCATATGCAAACCAAACATCAACAGCGGGTCCATGATGGTATTGATGATAGCGCCAGTCAGCGTCACCATCGCTGCCTTGCTTGGCATTCCTTGCGCCCGCAACACCGCACTACCAACCACTGCCACCGCAATCATCGGCAAGCTGATCAACAATAGCCGCAAGAAATAAACGGCTAAGTGGGCCGTCTCGTCTTTTGCACCCAATGCGGCAATTAAACTGGGGGCTAAGCAGGCCAGCAATACGGCGAGCACAGTGCAAAGGCAAAATGCAATGACGACGGAAGAGGTCGCGACCCGGCTTGCCTCTTGCACATTACCTGCACCGAGATTTTTACCGACTAATACACCGGTGCCTATCGCCAGGCCGATCACCAACGAGGTGCTGAAAAAAGTCACGGTTGCCGCGTAGCCTACTGCGGCGACTAAATATTTTTCGCCCAGCATGCTGATGAAAAAAATATCGACAAAATCAGAGGCAAACAAGGCCAATAAGCCGATACTGCCAGCCACGGCACTTTGCACAACATGCCACCAAAGGCTGCCTGTGAGATATTTTGAGGTTGGGCGACGCGGAGACGGTGGAGTGGGTGCGGTCATGAGGGGTAAAAAGTTTGAACTTTACACCAATTTCTTAAATCCTGTAGCCATGGAACCACATGCAATTATTAAACGTAAAAACTTTGAGGTTACCGGGTCGTGTCCCTTCCCCTTACGAGGGGGAAGGTTAGGATGGGGGTGCGGCGGTTACTCACACTAAGTGTCTTTACGTGCTGGATTCCCAATAACGTTTTGTCGCTGCTTTTAGATTGCCGGCCGGTGGTAGACCGGCGACTACTCACTTTTCTTGCTTCGCCAAGAAAATGTAAGCAAAAGAAGGCGACCGCATTCGCTG
>JAZJYB010000068.1:0-45712 GCA_040390685.1 Pseudomonadota bacterium
TTGGAATGAGTTTTTAACAAGCCCTTCCCCACACTTGATGTGCAATCCGCTAACCGGTCAGGCCGTGTCGCGGAAGGTTAGATTAACCCGCTAATCTCGCAAAACGCGAAGAAAGGTGAGCAAGATGATGCAACAACTTAACGCTAACTCGTATTTGTTCGGCGGCAATGCGCCGTACGTAGAAGAATTATACGAGTCGTATCTGAATAATCCCGGTTCGGTTCCTGACAATTGGCGCTCGTATTTTGACGCCATGCAGAACGTTCCCGCCGTCGATGGCTCTGCGAAACCAGACGTGGCTCATGCGCCCGTCATCGCATCGTTCGCTGAACGTGCCAAACAAGGTCCAATCCGCACCGTCAATGCCACAGCAGATGCTGAAATGGGGCGCAAACGCGTCGCCGCACAGCAACTGATTGCCGCTTACCGCTTTTTGGGCACGCATTGGGCCAACTTAGATCCACTGCAGCGCCAGGAGCGTCCAAGTATCCCCGAGTTAGAGCCTAGTTTCTACGGTTTCACTGACGCGGATATGGACATCCAGTTCAATATCAGTAATACCTATTTCGGTTCCGAAACCGCATCTTTGCGCGATTTGCTCAATTCCTTGCGTGATACTTATTGCCGTTCTATCGGTGCGGAATTCATGTACATCAGCGATCCAACCGAGAAACGCTGGTTGCAACAGAAGTTGGAGTCAATCCGCTCGACACCACGTTTTTCCGCTGAAAAGAAAAAACATATTCTTGATCGCCTGACTGCCGCTGAAGGCCTGGAGCGCTATCTGCATACAAGATATGTCGGTCAAAAACGCTTCTCATTAGAAGGCAGCGAAAGTTTCATCGCTTCGATGGACGAAACCATCCAGCGCGCCGGTGAGCGTGGCGTGGAAGAGATCGTGATCGGTATGGCGCATCGCGGTCGTCTCAACGTTCTGGTGAACACTCTGGGTAAAATGCCTGAAGATCTGTTTGCTGAATTTGAAGGCAAACATGGTGATGATCTGCCATCTGGCGACGTCAAATACCATCAAGGTTTTTCTTCCGATATCTCGACCCCAGGCGGCCCGGTACATTTGTCTTTAGCGTTTAACCCATCCCATCTGGAAATCGTTAATCCAGTGGTTGAGGGATCAGTTAAAGCACGGATGGAGCGTCGTGGCGATAAAGACGGTTCGCAAGTCTTGCCGATTCTGGTGCACGGTGATGCCGCATTTGCTGGTCAGGGCGTCGTCATGGAAACCTTGAACCTCGCGCAAACGCGTGGTTACGGCACTGGTGGTACGGTGCATATCGTCATCAATAACCAAATTGGTTTTACCACGTCTGATCCGCGTGATTCACGTTCGACTTTGTATTGTTCCGACGTGGTAAAAATGATCGAGGCGCCAGTATTGCACGTCAATGGTGATGATCCGGAAGCGGTAGTTTTGGCGACGCAAATCGCCCTCGACTACCGCATGGAGTTCAAGAAAGACGTAGTCGTTGACATCATTTGCTATCGTAAGCTTGGTCACAATGAACAAGACACGCCTGCGTTGACGCAACCCTTGATGTACAAAAAGATTGGTCAGCATCCTGGCACTCGCAAAATGTACGCGGATAAACTCTCAGCGCAAGGAACGATTGCTGCCGATGGTGGCGACGTCATGGTGAAAGCCTTCCGTGATGCGATGGATGCCGGTAAGCATACGATTGATCCTGTCATTTCCAACTTCAAGAATAAGTATGCAGTTGACTGGATACCATTCCTGAATCGCAAATGGACAGACGCTGCCGATACTGCCGTGCCGATGACAGAACTCAAGCGTTTGGCCGAGCGTATTACCGCAATTCCTGAAGGTTTCAAACCACATAGTTTGGTTGAGAAAGTTTTGGGCGACCGTGCCAGCATGGGTCGTGGTGAGATGAATCTCGATTGGGGCATGGGCGAACATCTCGCGTATGCATCTCTGGTCGCTTCTGGCTATTCCATCCGCCTCACTGGCCAAGACGCCGGGCGCGGTACCTTCGTGCATCGCCATGCTGTGTTGCATGATCAAAAGCGTGAGAAATGGGATGCAGGTACTTACATTCCTCTGCAAAATATTTCGGATAAACAGGCGCCGTTTACCGTCATCGATTCCGTTTTGTCGGAAGAAGCTGTCTTAGCGTTTGAGTATGGTTATTCCAGCGCTGAGCCCAATACGCTGACTATCTGGGAAGCTCAATTCGGCGATTTCGCGAATGGTGCGCAAGTCGTCATCGATCAATTTATCAGTTCCGGTGAAGTCAAATGGGGCCGTGCCTCTGGTCTGGTATTGATGCTGCCGCACGGTTACGAAGGCCAGGGCCCTGAGCATTCATCCGCTCGTCCTGAACGTTTCCTGCAACTCTGTGCCGACAATAATATGCAAGTGGTTCAACCGACCACTGCAGCGCAGATCTTCCATCTGTTGCGTCGTCAGATGATCCGCATGTTCCGCAAGCCTTTGGTGATCCTCACGCCAAAATCATTGCTGCGCAATAAAGATGCTGGTTCACCTTTGTCTGAGTTAGCCAAGAGCAGCTTCCATACTGTGATCGGTGAAGTGGACGAGAAGATCGATGCTAGAAAAGTGAAACGCGTGCTCGCTTGTTCAGGCAAGGTTTATTACGACTTGGTGAATTCGCGTAAAGAGCGTGGACAAACTGATACAGCGATTATCCGGGTGGAACAGTTGTATCCGTTCCCGCATAAGAGCTTTGCGGCTGAACTGAAAAAATATCCGAATTTGACGGAATTGGTCTGGACGCAAGATGAGCCGCAGAATCAAGGACCTTGGTTCCAGATTCAACACAATATTTTTGAAAGCCTGGATGAAGGTCAAAAACTTGCGTACGCAGGTCGTCCGGCAAGTGCATCACCTGCGGTCGGTTATTACGACAAGCATTATGCGCAACAAAAAGCATTATTGGATACGGCATTTTCCAAGCTCAAGGGCTACATCCTGACCAAATAATAAGTGCGGCGCGGCAGAAGCTGTCGCGCCCTTTAGAGATATCCGAAACGGAGAAACAACATGGCAATTATCGAAGTAAAAGTACCGCAATTATCTGAATCCGTCGCCGAAGCGACCTTGTTGGTGTGGCATAAAAAAGTGGGACAAGCCGTCACACGTGATGAGAACTTGGTCGACGTAGAAACTGACAAAGTTGTCATGGAATTGCCAGCGCCTACCGATGGTGTGATTACGCAAATCCTCAAAGGCGATGGCAGTACCGTTGTTGCTGGAGAAGTCATCGCAATGCTTGATACTGAAGCTAGCGCGAGTGCCGGTTCGGCGCCAGCTGCCGCAGTTGTTGATCCGGTTAGCGCCGCAATCAACAATCTGGCCGCCAAATCATCAGCTGGCGTCGCCATGCCTGCAGCGGCAAAAATTTTGGCTGAAAATAATCTGTCTGCCAGTGCAGTTGATGGCTCAGGTAAAGATGGCCGAGTCACCAAAGGCGATGCACTTTTTGCGGTTGCTGCAAAATCATCCGTCCCTGCGGTTGCGCCAGTAGCTGCCCCAGCTGCCAAGCCAGCCTTGCAACAAGTGGCGATGCCGGCACCGAAGTTGGGTGACCGTCCGGAAGAGCGCGTGCCGATGAGCCGCCTGCGTGCACGGATTGCCGAGCGCCTGGTGCAATCACAATCGACCAATGCGATCCTGACGACCTTCAATGAAGTCAACATGGCGCCAGTCATGGATCTGCGTAACAAGTACAAAGATAAGTTCGAAAAAGAACATGGCGTGAAGTTAGGCTTTATGTCCTTCTTCGTCAAAGCTGCGGTCGCTGCATTGAAAAAATACCCGATCATTAACGCTTCCGTAGACGGTAACGATATCGTTTATCATGGCTATTTTGATATTGGTATCGCAGTCGGTTCACCACGTGGTCTAGTCGTACCTATCTTGCGCAATGCAGATCAAATGTCGATCGCCGATATCGAAAAGAAAATTGGTGAATTTGGCGCAAAGGCAAAAGACGGCAAATTAACGTTGGACGATTTAACCGGCGGTACATTCTCAATCTCGAACGGCGGAACCTTTGGCTCGATGTTGTCGACACCAATTATCAATCCACCGCAATCAGCAATTTTGGGTGTGCATGCGACCAAAGATCGCGCTGTGGTTGAAAATGGCCAGATCGTTATCCGCCCGATGAACTACTTAGCCATGTCTTACGATCATCGTATTATCGATGGCCGTGAAGCGGTATTGGGCCTGGTGGCGATGAAAGAAGCGCTGGAAGATCCAGCCCGCCTTTTGTTAGATCTGTAATATCAGTAAGTAAGGTCAATCATGAATGTCGCTGACGAACTTCAACGTCTGCACGATTTGCATCAGTCAGGAGCACTGACTGATGCAGAATTCGCGCAAGCCAAGGCAAAATTATTGGGATCTCAAGCATCCAACAATCAGGATCAAAGCTTGGATCAGACTATCAATCAACTGAATAAATTTCGACGCTCAAAATCTGATCAGTGGCTGGGTGGAATTTGCGGCGGTCTGGGCAAATTCACCGGATTGGAATCTTGGGTCTGGCGTCTGCTTTTCGTTTTATTCACCTTTTATTTTGGCTTTGGTTTGTTGGCCTATATTCTGGCTTGGATATTTGTCCCGGAAGAAGCGTAGTCGAATCGTCTTTCCCGCGAAGGCGGGAATCCAGAATAGAGGAGCGTGAAGGTGAATTCTGGATGCCGGATCAAGTCCGGCATGACGTTAATGAAAGTTTTTGTTAGTGTTGGCAGAGAACTGAATAAATAGATTTGATCAGCATTTAATTTCGAAATCAGCGTTTTCAATAACGTAAATAAGCAAGGTAATTCCATGAGTAAACAATTTGATGTCGTCGTTATCGGCGGTGGCCCTGGTGGTTATATCGCGGCAATTCGCGCTGCGCAGCTGGGTTTTTCTGTCGCCTGTATCGATGCCTGGAGCAACGACAAAGGTGGCCCTGCCTTGGGCGGCACTTGTACCAATGTGGGTTGTATTCCATCGAAGGCACTACTGCAGTCCTCCGAGCACTATGAACATGCAGGCCATTCGTTCGCCGAACATGGTATCGAAGTGAAAGGTCTGGCATTAAATATCTCGCAGATGTTAGCGCGCAAGAACGCCATCGTTAAGCAAAATAATGACGGTATCGTGTATCTGTTTAAGAAAAATAAGGTCACATTTTTTCATGGTCACGGCTCTTTCGTTAAGGCTGCTGATGGCGGTTATGAAATCAAAGTGGCAGGCAAAGCCGAAGAAAATATCACCGCCAAGCATGTAGTGATCGCCACCGGTTCAAATGCTCGCGCATTGCCAGGCGCAGCCTTCGACGAAGAAATGATTTTATCGAACGATGGCGCCTTGACTATCGCCGCAGTACCGAAAAAACTCGGCGTGATTGGCGCAGGTGTAATCGGCTTGGAAATGGGTAGTGTCTGGCGCCGTTGTGGTGCCGAAGTGACTGTGCTGGAAGCCTTGCCAGCCTTCCTCGGTGCGGTAGATGAGCAAATCGCCAAAGAGGCGCACAAGCTATTTGTCAAGCAGGGTTTGTCTATCAATCTTGGCGTTAAAATTGGCGAAATCGTCAAAGGTAAAAAAGACGTCACCGTCAACTATACCGACGACAAAGGCGCAGAACACAAAGCGGTTTTCGATAAGCTGATCATTTCGATAGGCCGCACCCCAAATACCAATGGATTAAATGCTGAAGCGGTTGGCTTAGCATTAGATGAGCGTGGCTTCATCGCGGTTGATGCCGATTGCAAAACCAATCTGACTAACGTCTGGGCAGTCGGTGACGTAGTGCGCGGACCGATGCTGGCGCATAAAGCTGAGGAAGAGGGCGTAGCGGTTGCCGAGCGTATCGCTGGTCAGCACGGCCATGTGAATTTCAATACGATTCCTTGGGTGATTTACACCTCGCCAGAAATCGCCTGGGTTGGCCGTACTGAACAGCAATTGAAGGCGGATGGCGTCGCTTATAAAGCCGGGACCTTCCCGTTCATGGCCAACGGACGGGCTCGCGCCTTGGGTGATACTTCAGGTATGGTCAAGTTTTTAGCCGATGCAACTACCGATGAAATCTTGGGTGTGCACATCGTTGGCCCTATGGCTTCTGAATTGATTTCTGAAGCGGTAGTGGCGATGGAATTCCGCGCTTCGGCAGAAGACATTGCACGGATTTGCCATGCCCATCCTTCTTTGTCTGAAGCAACGAAAGAAGCAGCACTCGCAGTCGATAAACGCTCGCTTAATTTTTAAATTAAAAGTTCAAGCAAGATGCACCGCTGATTGAATATCGTCAGCGGTGCCAATTCAAATTTCCGCCAAATCCCCTTTGCAAAAACACAGCGCATGAACGTCACAGAGTTTTACCAAGACGCATTGACCAAGCGCGGGTTTCAGGCAGATGCCGCACAGCAGCTTGCCGTTGATCGTCTGCAACAGACCTATGACGAGTGGGTTTTATACAAGGCAAAGCGATCGAATAAACTCACCCGTATCATCACGCGCCCGGATGTGCCGCGTGGCGTGTATATGTGGGGTGGAGTAGGGCGCGGCAAATCGTTTTTGATGGATAGCTTTTATTCCGTCGTGCCCCTGGTGCGCAAGACCAGGGTGCATTTTCACGAATTCATGCGTGCTGTCCATCGCCAGCTCGATGAACTCAAAGGCGTTGCCAATCCCTTGGATGAAGTTGCCCGCCGCATCGCTAAAAAATATCGTCTGATTTGCTTTGATGAGTTTCATGTCTCGGACGTGGCCGATGCCATGCTCTTGTATAACTTGCTCAATGCACTATTTGAGAATGGCGTCTCCTTCGTCATGACTTCAAACTACCAGCCAGACCGCTTGTATCCAGATGGCCTGCACCGCGACCGTATGTTGCCCACCATCGCACTGTTGAAAGAAAAGCTTGATGTGATGAATGTCGATTCCGGCAATGACTATCGCAAGCGAGCTTTAGAGCAGGTAGAAGCATATGTAACACCTTTGTGTGCCGCTACAGATCAACACCTGCGTGACGCCTTTTTACGTATCGCGGAAGTCGCCGATGAAGATGCGCATATCAATATCGAAGGGCGAGATCTTCGTGCATTGCGTCGTGCCGGTAGCGTCATCTGGTTTGATTTTGCGACCTTGTGCGGTGGCCCGCGTTCTCAGAATGATTATCTGGAAATCGCCAGCCGTTTTCATACCGTGATTTTATCTTCGGTACCTGCGATGTCTGCGGCAATGTCATCCGAGGCTCGGCGCTTTACTTGGCTAATCGATGTTTTTTACGACAATAAAGTAAAGTTGATCATGTCTGCCGAGGTAAGTCCGGAGCAGCTGTATACTCAGGGCACTTTGTCAAACGAGTTTCATCGCACGGTCTCACGTATCATAGAAATGCAATCGCGCGAATACATGGATGCAGACCAGCGCATGATCGCGAGCGCTATCTCGTGAGAAAATTATTGGGAGAATTGAGGATGACGATTATGTTACTCCGATTATCGACACTGCTATTTACCGCATTAATAGGAACGGGCATTTTTGTCCTGCCAGTTGGTGATGCCATGGCTCAGCAAAGCAAGCTCACATTGGAGCAATTAACCAAGACGATCGCCACGTTAGACCAAACTTACTCTGCCGGTGCGATTGAATCATCAGCGATGTCAGAGCAAGCCATAGTCGAAGTAAGTGTAGCAAAAGGCGATGTTCTGAAATGGTATGCACAAGCTGAACAGACATGCTATGACAAATTTTTCGTCACATCCTGCTTGAATGATATTAAGCTCAACCGGCGCGATAAACTCGCCATTTTGCAACGTATCAATGTTGAAGCAAAGGCCTGGCAACGCAAGCAGCGCATCGACGAACTTGATACAAAACTGCAAGAGAAGAATTCGAAGAAATAGTCTTTGATTTTAGCCCCCTCTCCCGCTTGCGGGAGAGGGGTGGGGTGAGGGTGGTTCAGATACAAAAATGCATATTTATTTGGTGCTTAATATGTTTTTTTGAGCGTATACGTTGCTCAATCCCCCTCATCCCCAGCCCTTCTCCCGCGAGCGGGAGAAGGGAGTTTAATCGCCACGTCACTACTTGTGGGTAACGATTCGTTCGCAGGTGGGAACGACGTTAGGGAAGGCTGTTTGAAAACGTAATTACTTAGTACCAAATAAGCGATCACCAGCATCGCCCAAACCAGGCACAATATAGCCGTGCTCATTCAGGCATTGATCAATTGATGCAGTAAGAATCGACACATCAGGGTGTGCCGCTTGCATCACCTTAATGCCTTCAGGCGCAGCCAATAGGCAAACAAATTTAATGCTGACGGCACTGGCTAACTTTAAACGAGCAATTGCCGCAACGGCCGAATTGCCAGTTGCCAGCATCGGATCAACAACGATCACCAGACGCTCGGCGATATCTTCCGGCACCTTAAAATAGTATTCAACTGGTTCCAAGGTCGCAGGGTCACGGTACAAACCGATGTGACCAACACGTGCATTCGGCAACAGATCAAGCATGCCATCCAATATGCCATTGCCGGCGCGTAAAACTGAAATGACGCAAAGTTTTTTTCCGCTAATCGCTGGCGCGGCAATTTTTGCGATTGGCGTCTCAATCTCGACATTCTCCAAAGGTAAATCCCGCGTCACTTCATAAGCGAGCATTTGACTAATCTCACGCAGAAGCCGACGGAAATTATCGGTAGTTGTGTCTTTACTGCGCATTAAACTCAATTTGTGTTGCATCAGTGGATGTCTGATTTCGGTAACTGATTCAGCCAAGATAATTCTCCATAAAAGTTGCGAAAATTTCGCCAATGCTTATTTTACGTGTCTGGATTGGAGAATAGGAATTTCAATGTCGATTTATGAATTTTGCCAACGAATTTCATCTACTTGATTTTTCATTATCGTGAAATGAAGCGTTTTTCCGGCTCTTATCCAGCCATTGTTTGTTTTTTGTTCAGAGATAATCCAATCTATGAAGCTCCCCTCATTCCATTTTGAAGCGTGGGAGCGAACATTAAACAGAGGTGCAGAATGGATGCGAATAAAACATTGTTAAATCGACTCTCTATGGGGGCATATGCCTTGGATAGTCGCGCAGATCACAGTGATGAATTTATGGCGTCTGAAGCGTCTCTGGAATCGCAATCTCGCATTGATATTAAGGGTATCCGGGCGGCTATCGCCAGGGTTGAAGCAGAGGCAAAAGCCACGGTGGCTGCCGAGCAACGTGTTTTGACCGAGGCGCGTGCCAGAAGTCTGGCTGAAGAGCGGGCGCAGACGGATGTTGATGCAGCAGCCTTGGCGCAACGAAAAGCGGAGCTGGAACAAGAAGTAATCCTTAGCAGCCGTGCTCGCTCCGAGGCGGATCGGCTTTCTAGTGCGGCTAGTGAAGCCAGAATTGCGGCAAATAGCCAGGAGACTATCGAGTTAAACGAGCGCGCCGTGCTTGAAATCCAGGCAAAAGAGCAGGCAGAAGAAAGATTATTGGTTGAACGGCAAGCCAAACAAAGGGCTGCGGAACAACTCAAAGCTGAAAGCGAAATTTCAAAAAAAGCCAAATTAAATGCTGAAACATTGGCAAAAGAGACACAAAATGCACGCCATTGGGCCGCAGAACGTGAGGCTGCCTCAAATGCCGCCAAACAAGAAGCTGAAGAACGCGCCCGAGTCGATGCCCGTATTGTAGAACTTGCAAGAGAGCGCGAACGTCGGGACAAAGATGCCCGTGAGACCGCCGAGTTGCTCGCCAAAGCGCGGCATGAGTCGCAGCAAATTAATAGAGAACGTGAACAAGCTGAAGCCATGGCGCTTGAATTTGCTATCAATCGTGCGCCGGTAGAGGCTAGGGCTCGCGAAGATGCCTTGGCTAGAGTTGCGTTGGAGCAAGAATACGAGGCAATCGCCCAGGCGCGTGCTGAATCTGAAAAACGTGCCGCCGAGGCGATTCAATCGCGCATGCAGGCTGAGCAAGAACTCAATGTGGCGGCGAATAAGCGTGAACTGATTGAAGTGGTGGCTGCTGCGGCTGCCAAGGCGCGGCGCGAAGCCGAAGATAAAATTCGTGGCGTAACCGAATCCAGAATCAAGGCAGAAAAAGAACTGCAATCTGCCGCTCTGTTGCGTGTTGAATCTGAGCAACATGCCGATGTTAACGCACGCTTGCGCTATGAGGCTGAATCTTTAGCGAATGCTGAAGCGAGAGAGCGTCGTCTGGCCGATCAGGCAGCTGCGGATGAAGCGCGACAACGTGCCATTGAGGAGCAACGGGCGACTCAACTCAGCAAGGAAAGGATCATTGCAGAACGCGAAGCCGCAATAAAAGCGCGTGAATTCGCCGATGCGGAACAACAGGCCCTGAGTGCAGCTGCGATTCAGGCTGAGCTCTTGGAGAAAGCTAATTCGGTTGTTCTGGTAAAGACCAACAATTCTCGCGAGCTGGCAAAAGCAGAGCAACTTCGTGCTGATGCGGAGCAAAAAGTCGCGGATGTACTCAAAGTTAAGCTGCTCACCGAGCAACAAAAAACGCTGGAAGCGGAAGCTCTAGCCAAGACAGAACAGACCCAAATTGAATTGCTGCAAATGCAGCAGCAGGCGGATCAGGCAACCAGAACCGCGACTGAAGCGCTGTGTATCGCAGAGACGCTGACCTTAAGTAATGGTTTGGAACAGGCAAAGTTGCAGCAGCAAATGGCCGAGATCGCCGCCAAGAAAAATGAAGACTCCAGCACCTTACTGCAGATTCAACAAAAGCGCACGAATGACGAGGCGATCGCCTTAGCCTTGATACAAGAAAAATTGAGTGCAGAACGTCGCCGGGCAGATTCGATACAACAAGTGCTAGCCGCGACTCAAGAGAAATTAGCCTCAGAACAGCTTGCTCAAGTTGAAGCTGAAGCGCGTCTAAAGGCAGAGCAAGAAGCCAAAGAAATTGCTTTGGCCAAGTGCAAATCCGATAGAGAGAAACGGCTAGCGTTGAGCCAAACTCTAGGTGCAGAACAAGAAGCGCTAGAGCAAGCCCAATTGCAATCGCAATTGCAGCATAAGGCAGCAACTTTCGCATTGCTTAAAGCGCGGCAGCTCGTTGAAATTACCAAAGCCGAACAATTACGCCTTGAAGCAGAGCGCGATGCAGTACAGGTGAATCAACAAAAGCTTGAGGCTGAAAAAGACGCGGCGGAACAAATTCTGGCAAAAGCACGGCTAGAACTTGAACATGTCTCGGTTTTGCAAGCGCGAAAGGAAAAAGAACTAGAAGCCAAACAGACACGCCAGGCTATGCTCGCAGCAGAGCAATTGCGTCTTGAGAAAATCACCGAACATGTGCAGTTGCAACGCGAGATTGCCTCGGTTTCACAGACCAAAGCAGATGAATCCGTGCAATTTAATATAGTGTTGAAAAAGCGCGCTGCAGAAGAGAAACGTGCACTGGCGCTGGTGCAAGAAAAGTTAAGTTCTGAAAAACAATTGCTGCAAGAGTTAGAAGCAAAAGCGCTGAAAGAACACGAGCACACCACTACCTACAACAACCGCCTCAAGTTGGAGCAAAAGATTGCTCAGGTATTGGAAGAGAAAACTCTGGCGGAAAAAAATCTGCTAGATCAATGCAGAGAAAAAGTAACGATAGAACAGCAAACAAAATTGTCGGTTCAGGCAAGACTAAAGGTGGCAACAGATTTAGTCGAATTGGAAAAAAGAAAAGCACAGGCGCAACAACTCGCCCTGGATGCCTTATTGCAAACGCAAACTCTTGAGCAGCAAAATGCCGAAGCCGCAAAATTAGAAGCGCAAGCGAATCAAGAAAAACTTTTAAAAGAGCAGGTAGAGAAAGAAGAGCTGAACAAACGTGTTTTGTTAGAACAAGAGCAGGCAAAATTGGCGGCAGAGCGCGCGCAGTTGGAAGAGCAAGCCAGATTAAGTGCGGAAGAAAATGTACTGGAAGAGAAGGCTTTGCACGAAAAAGTGCGTGTTTATGCCGATCTACAACACCAAGCGCATGAACTCACAATTCAAAAAACACAACGGATTGCGGAGTTAGAGAACGCATCGCGTCAACGCCTGGAAATTGAAACCGGCCTGACAACCGCTATTGCAGAAAAATTGCAGACCGAGTTGTTGACAAATGAAGAAGCAAAAATAAAGCTGGCGGCAGAACAGGCGGCTTTGCAATATCAGCGCGCCAACGAACTGGCAGAACGCTTGGCAAAAGAAAGCGCGCAGAAAGCCTTAGTGGCAGAGCAAGCGCTGCATCAGGAGCTTGCGGCTATTGCCGACTCTGAGAAACTCATTGCTGAAACACTACAAGCTCGTTTATTGAGCGAGCAAGAAATGCTCAGCTTGAAAAATACGCAGCTGGAAGAAGAACAGGTTTCAAAGGCGTCGATTGAGCAATTGAAACTGCAACAGCAGCGTCTGCTTGAAGAGGCGCAAGTGCGCCAGGCAGCGGAATTGAATGAACTCAATTTGACGGTAGAGCAAGTTAAGAGTGCATGTGAACTTGCCGCAGAACAGGAAACAAAAGCGCACCAACTAAAACTGATGAAGCTTCAAGAGCAAGCGTATGACGCTAAATCTCGCGCGGCTGCAGAACAAGAGCAAGCCAGATTAGCCAATGAGCGTGCAGTGACAGAGCAGCAGGCAAAAATCGAGGCAGAAAAAAATGCTCAGCTTGAACGTGAATTGCGCGATAAGGCCCATGCCTATGCAGAAGCACAAAAGAACGCGCAACAACTGGCGTCAAGGAAAATACAAAGAATAGTCGAATTGGAAAGTGCCGTCATCCAACAAGCGCAAATTGATGCAGATCTGTGTGCAGTAACTGAAATGAAGTTACAGGCAGAACTGTTGGCGCAAGCCGAACTCAAGGCAAAACTGGATGCTGAAACGACGGCATTGAAATATGTCGAAGCGCAGAGTGTCGCAAATCGTCAGATAAGACTAGCCTGTGAAAATAGGCTGGCGACTGAGCAGGCGCTGTATCAAGAAGTCGCGGCAAGCGCAGACGCAGAGAGACTATTTGCCATTTTGATGCAGCAGCGTTTGCAGAGCGAGCAAGAATTGCATCAATGGAGAAGCGAGCGGATAGCGCAAGAAGAGTCAACCCTGGCCAGTCTAGAGCAGTGTAAAGCGACTGAACAATTGGCAATCGCCGCATCAAGCGCAGTGCAAGCGGCTGAAGCTGAAAAAGTGAATTTGGCGACACAACGTCATCAGCAAATGACAGCCTTAAAAGCCGAACTTGAGAGATTTAATCAGGCTGAAAAGCAATACATGGCTGCGTCTACTGAAGAAGCCTTGAGTAAGCGTTTGGCCGCACAGGCACTCGAAGAAAAGACAGGATTATTGTTGGATTCGACAAAAATGGAGCAGCAGCGTAGAGCTTCTGAAATCGAACTGAGTCAAGAGCTGCAAAAGAAATTTGATGCTGAACAGCAGGCTCAAGATGCTCTGCAAGCGCGTCTGAACGTGGAGCGTCAACAGGCAGAAAGCGAACAGCAAAGAGCTGCGCAAGAAGCGCAGGCGCTCATCGATGCCAATCAAAAATATGCGGCAGAACAAGCACTATTTGTTAAATCTACTGAACATGCAGATGCCCAACGCATTGCGAAAAATGCGATTGAAGCAAGACTGCAAGAAGCCATGGAATTAACAAACCAGGAAAATAGTCGTGCGAGTTTAGAGCTGGAAGTATTGAGTACTATTCAGCAAAAATTAAGTGAAGAGAAGAAAGCATCAGATGAACTGGTTCTACGTTTCGCGGCTGAACAAGAATATTTGACGCAATGTGAACTGCGTACAGCTGCCGAACAAGACGCCAAAATCGCATTGCAGGAACGTAGTCAAATTGAAAGTGATGCACGCGAATTGGCCGAGCAGCAGCTTGCACTTGAAAAAGAATTGACCTTTGTGGCTCAAACACGCGCAGAAGAATTACTTGCTTTGCAACATGCTGAAATCCATCGCGCGAAACTTGAGAGCGAAGAGATTTTGCAGATGCAATCTCAGATCCAGTTGGAACAAGAAAATGCAGCCTTGCATCAAGTAGCTTTGCAAGAAATCGAACAAAAAATGGCAACTGAAAAGCTCATTTTGGAAGAGTCACAAAAGCGAGTCTTCATCGAGCAAGAAATCACCAGGCAATCTCAAGAACGTTTGCAAATGGAGCAGGCAGCACGCATTATCCTTGATGAGAAACTGGCCGAAGAAATCAGATTAACTGGGGCCGCGGATTTATTCTTGCAAAAGCAAAAAGAATGCGCGGTAGAGGCGGCCAAAGCGATTCAAGAACAAGAGCAATTAGCAGCGTTGGAAAATGAGCGTTTAAATGCACTACAGACTTTGCAAGCGTCGTTGCAAGCGCAACAGGAATCGGAAAAAGAGCTAAGCAAACAGATCTCGATGAGAATCGAAGAAGAAACGACAGCAGTTTTTTTGTTGCAAAAAAGGCTGGAAGAAGAAACTGAGGCAGCTTTAATCACTGCCAAGACCGCGATGCAAGAAGAACAGGCACTCAAACAGGCACAAGCTTTACGCCAAGAGCTTTTGCAAAGCAAAGAGCAGTCGCGCATACAGGCAGAAGCAGTAAGTGTCCAATTAATTGAGGAACAAGCACGGGCCGAAGAATTGACATCGCAATTGATCGCGAAGCTGACACAAAATCACGAACAAAATGCAGCCTGGTGTCAACGTGTTAAAAATATCTTGCAAGAGTCACCGGTTGCAGTTGAGATTCCTGTGCTGGTGAAGTCGAGCGGAAGAGGGCGTTTGCGGTCCTCTGCTCTTCTCGGCGTATTTGCTTGCGCGGGATTTGTCGGCGCAGCAAGTTGGACCGCGTTTAACTCATCGGCAAAAACGCCGATTGCAAACGCGTTGAAGATTTCTGCGCCCTTAGTAAAATATAGCAAAGAAAGTGACATGAAATTACATATGTCGTATGAACTTGGCAGTGTTAAGCAGGCGCAGCCTATCTCGAAAACTGTAACTCAAATAGCCTTGAACGACGTCCGTTCAGGCAAGTAAAGATAAATATTTTACTGGAGCATTAAAATGCGATTACCACAAGAAAGCCGCCATTAGCATGATTGGAAATGCGTATCCGGCCTTCGTGGCGCTTGACAATTCTATCGACGATCGCTAATCCAAGGCCAGAGCCGTTGGCCTGGCTACGTGAAATGTCCACACGGGTAAATGGTCGAAGCATGCGGGTTAAATCGCCTTGGGGAACTCCCACTCCATGGTCCCGGATGCTGATCAAGATTCCTTGTTTTTTTTCTTTATTTTTATAGCTGCATTGAATATCGAGCTTCACGCTGGAGCTCCCTGGCGATTTGCCATAACGCTTTGCGTTCTCGAACAAGTTATTGAATAGGCGGTACAGTTCCACTGTATTACCTAACATTTCAAGGTCTTTGATGATAGATGATCGTATGATCATTTCTGGAAGGCGAGCAGCTTCTTCGACCATGCTTTCTAATAACGCACTAATATTTATAACTTCAAATTCCACCGCCTCAAGTGGCTTCGCATAGTCGAGAAATTGGCCGATAATTCCGTCCATTTGGGCCAAATCGAATTGCATGCCTTGCCTGGCATCGGCGCTCAAATTGGCCATTTCAACTTCTAATTGCATGCGAGTTAATGGTGTTCTTAGATCATGCGAAATTCCGGCAAGAATAACCGCCCGGTCAGTATCAATTCTGGTGAGATCGTCCATCATTTGATTAAAGCTGGCGTTTGTTTCCCTGATTTCATTTGGGCCTTTTTCAGGCAATGGATTCGGGCGCTTGCCTTTTGCGATTAAGAGTGCGGCGCTACTCAATCGGGATAAAGGATCGTTGATCAATTTTGAAATGAATACCGCACCAACCAACGTTAAGAACAAGGAAAATGCGGCCCAACCTATAAATTGCAGTCCGCTAGGAGGTGTAATTCTTTCTTGATCTAAACGTAGCCAATATTGATCATCGTCTATATCAAAGCTAATCCAAAATCCTGCGACATCGTTGACCTTTGATGCGATGAGCGTTTCTTTACCCAAGGTATTTTGAATAACTTCTTGAAGTTCAATGGAGCTTGCCGTTGTCTCAGGAAATTCGATTTTATCGCTATCCTCTAAAAGATAAACACGAATGCCATCATTGCTAGCCAACTCAAATAATAGTTCGCTTCGTTTGTCAGGTGCGGAATGGGTTAACGCCGCTCTAGTGATTGTCACCACAGAAATAATTTGTGCTGCAAGTTGTTGCGCTCTAGGTGTGCGTTCGACGATTTTGAAACTGGCAAACCAAGCGATCATGCTGGCCATCACCAGTACGGCCAAGAAAAAAAATGTGCGCCAAAAAAGCCCGCTTTTGAGCCAGTCTAAGCTATTGACGTAAGTATGCATTCAGAACTTGTTTATCTCGATTTTCCGTCGGGAATAAAGACGTATCCTAGGCCCCAGACTGTTTGAATATAGAGGGGATTGGTCGGGTCAGGTTCCACTAGTTTGCGCAGGCGAGAAATTTGTACATCGAGGCTGCGATCAAATACCTCGTATTCTCTGCCGCGCGCCAATTCCATTAATTTCTCACGCGATAAAGGCTGCCTGGCGTGACGTGCGAAGACCTTTAAAACTGAGAATTCCCCAGTCGTTAAATTGACATTTTCGCCATTTTTTTTCAATGTCCGTGTTGCCAAGTCAAGGACGAATTGGCCAAATTCAAATGTCTGTGGGCCTTCAGAAGGCGCTCCTGGAATTTCGACAGGCGCTTTGCGACGTAACACGGCATTTACCCTTGCAACAAGTTCACGCGGACTAAATGGTTTTGGCAAGTAATCGTCTGCACCCATTTCCAGTCCAATAATCCTGTCGACTTCCTCACCCTTTGCCGTCAGCATAATAATCGGCGTTTGATCGCCGGCGCCACGCAGCCTGCGGCAAATAGCTAAACCATCTTCGCCAGGAAGCATTAAATCAAGTATCAACATGTCATATCGCTCGCGCACCCACAACTTATTCATCGTTTGGGCATTTTCTGCGCTGACGACGTTAAAGCCTTGCTCGGTCAAATAGCGGCGCAGAAGATCTCGCAAGCGAACATCGTCGTCTACCACCAAAATTTTTGCTTTATGTCCCTCTGGCACAGTGCTTTCAAGGTTTTGGTTTAAATTATTCATGTGGATATATTAATAGCAGAAATTAGATTGCAGTTCATTTCGATTCAACTCATTACAAACAGTTACACACTTTATGGATTTTGATTGTCGCTCTAGTGGGCATTAGCGTAAACTACAACTTGTGTTGCCTTGGCGCTGATTTAATCATATTTTAATGAATAAATTGAAAATTAAATTGAATATTAAAATCCTGGTACTTTTGTTATTGGCTCTGCAGGGCGGAAACGTCTCGGCGGAATCCGGTCGGCTTGGTGCTGGGTTTTTCGGCTTTGGGAAAAACAATGTTGAAGGTGGAAATGCCTCGACTAAAGAAACAATGCGTCAAAAGCAAGCGAAAAAGGCTGCCGCCCTTAAAAGCGAAAAGCGCTCAGCAGCAGCGCAAGATGAGCAAGGCAAGGAGTTGAATGCGCCAAACTCGGAAAATTCAAATTCAAACTCGAGGAAAAGTCGCATGACTCCCGAGGAGCGACGTGCGCTGCGTAGACAAATTCATGATGCCGGCAGTGAAGTCTATGTTGCACCTAAATAATTCCATTTCTAAATTATTCATGTCGTTGTTGCCTTCGCCTTGTCGTGCCATAGCACTGTCTTCGGCTCGTCGCCTAGACACGAATGATTTCGAAAAGAAATAAGCGGCAGATTTGTCGTTGGAAATAGGTGTTTTTTTAACGACGATGAGTTTTCATAATTTGTTGTTGCTCGCGGCTCCAATCTCTTTCTTTTTCTGTCTCGCGCTTGTCGTGCTGCTTTTTACCTTTGGCAAGACCAATCTGACATTTAACGCGGCCATTCACATAGTGCATATTTAATGGCACCATCGTGTAGCCAGATCTTTCGACTTTGGCGATCAGTTTGCTTATTTCTGCAGCGTGCAAAAGCAGTTTACGGGTTCTGACTGAATCAGGATGAATATGCGTCGAAGCAGTCGGTAAGGCACCTATGTGCGCACCGAACAAGACGATTTCACCATTACGTACCAATACATACGCTTCTTTGAGTTGCACCCTGCCAGCGCGTATGGATTTGACTTCCCAGCCCTGCAAGACTATCCCCGCTTCGAATTGTTCTTCGACAAAATAGTCGTGGAAAGCTTTTTTGTTATCAGCAATACTCATGCAATTTAATTTTTTTGATTTGGTTTCTCACTTGCAAACAAGGCTTTTAGCTCTTTTTGCACGGAAAACCTAGTGAGTCGGTTAAAATTTGGACTATTCTTTTTCCAAATGGTTCTTATCGATGGCGGTCGTACATAAAACAGTTTTCGTATCTTACAGTGCTGAACAAATGTTTGCACTAGTTGAGAGAGTTGAGGATTACCCTGACTTCTTGCCTTGGTGTGGCGGAGTGGAGGTGGGACAAAGAACTGAACAGCACTTAACCGCGACATTATCTATCAATTATCATGGTATCAAGCAGCGATTTACTACGAAAAATTCGAATTCCCCGCCAAACCTGATGGAAATGACTCTTGTTGACGGTCCGTTTAAACAATTGGTCGGGCGCTGGAAATTTTCTGAACTTCGGCCGGACGCCTGCAAAATTGAATTTGATTTAAATTACGAATTCTCCAGCAAACTATTGGAGCACTTGATAGGGCCGGTTTTTAGTAAAATTGCGAATAGTTTTGTTGATTCTTTTTGTGCCCGTGCAGAAAAAATGTATGGTTGACACAGAAAATATTTGCGAAAAAAAGCCAGAAACTATGGACGTTCAGGTTTGCCACGCATCCACGCAAAAGACAACGATGATTGCCTTGACTTTGAAGGGTGATTCAACGATTCGAGAAGTTATCAAAATGAGTCAAATATTAGTTCAACATCCGGAAATAGATATTGAAGCTTGCAAGGTGGGAATTTTCGGTAAGCTCAAAACGCTTAACACCGTGGTACGGCAGGGTGACAGAGTAGAAATATATCGCTCGCTAACCGCCGACCCGATGGAAGCTCGAAGACGGCGCTCAGCTAAACAACAAAGAATAAAATCGATTCTTTGATTACTTGCAGTCGCTTAGACTGCGTTTTAAATCTCCCAGCTCTTTGGCGCGTTGCTCGTCACTCAAAAAACTTCTTTCGCCATTTTTATCAGTGCTGGTAATTCTGACGCCGGCTTCAAGTGATTGTTGATATGAGCGGGCACGTTCACAGTTATTGGCTTTATCGCTGGCAGCCTGTTTTTCTGCAGCCGCTTTTTTATCTTTTTCCTCTTGTTCCAGTTTTCTCTTCATGTAATCTTCATTTTTGCTGGCTGTGGTTACCGGCTTTTGCAGTTTTTCATTCGCTACAACGGCACCGTTTGTGGCTTCCTGATTAGGGTCTTTTGATTCCTTGCTAGGCTCCTGCATGGATTTGAGCGGTGTTTTAAGAATTCGATTTTTGGGTATCGAATTTGGCGGTGGCATATCCGAGAATTGCTTAACGCCTTTTTCGTCGAGCCATACGTATTGTGCATGACTTGATGCGGCAAATAATAAGCCAAAAATTGCTATTGAAATAATGCTTGTGGTACGTATTGACATAAAAATTCCTTCCAAAAGTCTCTGTATTAAGCTCAGTTCGATTCATAGTTTTACACAGATGAAGACGAGTCGGCAAGTTTTCTGTATAATTCGCTTTTGCGCCTATAGGAAATACTATGCGTTTACTCCAAAAAGCACTCACGTTTGATGACGTGCTCCTCGTTCCAGCATACTCGAACATACTTCCCAAAGATACTTCTCTTGCGACCAATTTGACTCGCAATATCAAGTTGAATATACCTTTGGTTTCAGCAGCAATGGATACCGTTACCGAGGGGCGTCTCGCGATTGCGATGGCGCAAGAAGGTGGTATCGGCATTATTCACAAAAATTTAACTCCCAAAGAGCAAGCGCGCGAAGTGGCGAAAGTGAAACGTTTTGAGTCTGGCGTATTGCGAGATCCAATCACGATTCCGCCGACGATGAAAATTCGCGATGTCATGGCCTTGTCGCAGCAATACGGTATCAGCGGATTTCCAGTGGTTGAAGGAAAAATCGTTGTCGGAATTATTACTAACCGCGATTTACGCTTCGAAGAAGAACTCGACGCTGAAGCCCGTGCGAAAATGACGCCGCGCGAAAAATTGGTCTACGTGAACGAAGATGCTGACTTGGCCGAAGCCAAGCGCTTGATGAATAAGCATAGACTTGAGCGTGTCCTGGTCGTCAATGAAACCTTCGAGTTACGCGGTTTGATTACCGTTAAAGATATACAAAAATCTACCGAACATCCGTTCGCCTCAAAAGACGAACAGGGTAAATTGCGCGTCGGTGCCGCGGTTGGTGTTGGTGCGGATAACGATGAACGTATCGATTTGTTGGCTAAAGCTGGTGTCGATGTAATCGTAGTTGATACTGCGCACGGCCATTCCAAAGGCGTACTGGATCGCGTCAGATGGGTGAAAACACATTATCCGCATATTGAAGTAATTGGTGGCAATATTGCTACCGCCGCCGCCGCATTGGCATTAGTTGAGCACGGCGCTGACGCGGTCAAGGTTGGCATCGGCCCCGGATCTATTTGCACAACGCGTATCGTCGCTGGTGTCGGCGTTCCGCAAATTACCGCCATCGCGAATGTGGCGAATGCATTGAAAGGTACCGGCGTACCATGTATCGCAGACGGTGGCGTGCGTTTTTCTGGTGATGTCTCTAAAGCTTTAGCGGCTGGCGCATCAACAGTGATGATGGGTAGTATGTTTGCCGGTACTGAAGAGGCGCCGGGCGAAGTTATTCTGTTTCAAGGTCGTAGCTATAAATCGTATCGCGGCATGGGCAGTTTGGGCGCGATGGCCGATGGATCTGCAGATCGTTACTTCCAGGATGCATCGAATAACGCGGATAAATTGGTACCTGAAGGTATCGAAGGCCGCGTTGCATATAAAGGCAGCGTATTGGCTATTTTGTACCAACTGGTTGGCGGTGTTCGCTCTTCCATGGGCTATTGTGGTTGTGCTTCTATCGACGATCTCCATACCAAGGCGGAATTCGTGGAAATCACCTCGGCTGGCATGCGCGAATCTCATGTTCATGATGTGCAAATTACGAAGGAAGCACCGAACTACCGAGCGGATTAATTTGGCTAATATTTTATTTGCTTAGTCACTTTATTAAGGAACCGGAGCGTGGCATGACTACCTATCAAGATCGTTCAAATCCTTCTACGCTTTTCCCGGTTAACGCTGGTTTTGAAGGTGCGTTGTCCGAAAAATATGAAATTAAGATTGGTAGGATAGAACGTCTCGGAACTCATCTTTTTAACGTGGCAAATTGCCTCATCAGTTTTGGCAATTTGTCTGCGCGATTTGATCGAGGTGAGAATTCAGTCGTTGGTTTGGAAGCGCTGTTTTGCGACAGCCAGTCATTTCCCGCCGAAATTAAGGTGGTTTGTGATACCAACATGGATGCAGAGTTGGCAACGCATAAATTGGTGGTAGGTGATCCAAATATTCGTTTTTTTGCCACCCATCCGATTATGGATTCGGCGAGAAATATTGTCGGTAGCCTCAATCTGATTGATTATCAAGCACGCAAATTTAGTGACGAACAGCGATTGTTATTGGCCGATTTGGCCGTCATGGTAGAACGCGAGTTGATCTTGAGTTCCATGCAGAAAATGAATTTGGAATTAGTAAAGCAAAATCGCAATCTTAAGCGCGAGTCTTTGATTGATCCGGTTTTAGGGACCTGGAATAAGGGGGCAATTATCCGGTCTTTAAGAATAGAGATGGATAGATGCACTAAAGCGGAAAAGCCGATGTCCTTGCTTTTTGCTAGCCTCGATCAAATTGGCGCAATCAGAGATACACACGGTATTGCAGCAAGTGATTTGGTCTTGGTGAAAATAGTTAGTCGCATCCGTTCCTGCATCAGACCGTTTGATGCATTGGGCCGATTTGGCAGTGATATATTTTTGATGGTACTGCCCGGGGCTTCTAATCTTGTTGCAACGGCAGTAGCTGAACGAATTCGATTAGCTATCATGAGTCATCCTGATACGATAGATGAAAAATCTTTTGATTTGACCATTAGTGCTGGAATTATATCGACTGATACTTTTCCAGATACTGAGCCTGAAGTACTTATTACTCAAGCTGAAAAAGCCCTGCTTTCTGCGAAGAATGCCGGAAACAACCGTGTTGTTCAGGCCGTGCCTGAAGCACCTGAGCAACCTGACATTATTATTTGATTATGCACTCAAAAATACTCATTCTTGATTTTGGTTCCCAAGTCACCCAATTAATCGCTCGTCGTGTCCGTGATGCTGGTGTGTTCTCTGAAGTGTATCCCTACGACGTCAGCGATGAATTTATTCTCGCTTATGGTGCTTCCGGCATTATTTTATCGGGTGGCCCAGCCAGTACAACTGAAGGTGATACACCACGCGCACCGCAGGCGGTATTTGATGCCGGCGTGCCGGTTCTGGGCATCTGCTACGGTATGCAGACCATGGCTCTGCAGCTGGGCGGAAAAGTCGAAAATGGCTTAATTCGCGAATTCGGTTATGCAGAGGTGCGTGCGCGCGGGCATACAGCCTTATTCAATGGCATCAATGATTTCGTCACGCCTGAAGGTCACGGCATGTTGAAAGTATGGATGAGCCATGGCGATAAAGTGAACGAGATGCCGGCCGGTTTTAAGTTGATGGCATCCACCGACAATTGCCCGATCGCCGCTATGGCGGACGAACAGCGTCATTTTTATGGTATCCAGTTTCATCCCGAGGTGACTCATACCTTGCAGGGTGAAGCGATCATAGGCCGCTTCGTGCATGAAATTTGCGGCTGCAAGTCTGACTGGAACATGCCGGACTATATCGCCGAAGCGGTTGCCGCCATCCGTGAAAAAGTTGGTTCAGATGAAGTCATACTTGGTCTGTCCGGCGGAGTTGATAGCAGTGTCGCTGCAGCATTGATTCATCGCGCGATTGGCGATCAACTCACTTGCGTTTTCGTCGACCACGGCTTGTTGCGTCTGGATGAAGGCAAGATGGTGATGGACATGTTCAGTAAAAATCTGGGCGTTAAAGTCATCCAGGTTAATGCGGAAGATCAGTTCATGGGACATCTGGCTGGCGTCAGCGATCCTGAAGCAAAACGCAAAATTATTGGCCGTGAATTTGTCGAAGTTTTTCAAGTGGAATCCGCCAAGTTGACCAATGCAAAATGGCTGGCACAAGGTACGATTTATCCAGACGTGATCGAAAGCGCCGGCAAAGGCAAGAAAGGTCACACCATCAAGAGCCATCATAATGTTGGTGGCCTGCCAGATACTTTGAACTTGAAGTTGCTGGAACCATTGCGCGAGTTATTCAAGGATGAAGTGCGTAAATTAGGTGTTGCCCTGGGCCTGCCACATGGCATGGTGTATCGCCATCCATTCCCAGGCCCTGGCCTTGGCGTACGTATTCTTGGTGAAGTGAAAAAGGATTTTGCTGATTTATTGCGTAGGGCGGATGCCATCTTCATCGAAGAGCTGCGTAACACCTTGGTGGACTCGCCGGTGGGTGATGGCAAGCTGAATTGGTACGATGCAACCAGCCAGGCTTTCGCGGTATTTCTCCCGGTGAAATCGGTAGGCGTGATGGGCGATGGCCGTACCTACGAATATGTGGTGGCCTTGCGCGCTGTGCAAACGCTGGACTTCATGACGGCACAATGGGCACATCTGCCACACGATTTATTGGGCAAGGTCTCTAACCGGATTATTAACGAAGTGCGTGGCATTAACCGCGTTGTGTATGATATTTCCGGCAAACCACCAGCAACTATCGAGTGGGAATAAAAGTCGTTAGCAACAACGTGTGAGCAACAGCATAAGAGAGCAGATTCGTGACGTATAGCATTAAAGAGATTTTTTACACGCTGCAAGGTGAAGGTAATCATGCAGGGCGACCAGCGGTATTTTGTCGCTTTGCCGGTTGCAATCTATGGACGGGCAGGGAAGAGGATAGATCATCTGCCATCTGTCAATTTTGCGACACCGATTTCGTCGGGACTGACGGCATCGGCGGTGGCAAATTCAAAACTGCGCAATCCCTTGCAAGTACTATCAATAGCCTGTGGCCCAGCTCGTATCCTGACAGTAAATATGTGGTGTTTACTGGTGGCGAGCCATTGTTGCAGCTAGACCTGGCTTTGATCGCAGCCATGCACGAAGTCGGCTTTGAAATTGCCATCGAAACCAACGGAACTATTTCTGTGCCTGAAGGCGTGGACTGGATTTGTGTCAGCCCCAAGATGGGATCAACATTGCTTGTACGAAAAGGAAATGAAATCAAAGTGGTGATTCCACAAGTGGGGCAGCCTATGAGCGAATATGCCTCACTCGATTTTGAACATCATTTTGTGCAAGCGATGGATGGGCCGAATCTAGAAGAAAATTTACGCATGGCCATCGCGTATTGCAAAGACAATCCCAAGTGGAAGCTCAGCGTACAAACGCACAAACTTCTGCAAATACCCTAATTTAGTAGCTCTAGTACCATAGGCCCCCATGCTCACCATCACCAGAAAAGTTGAATTCGATACCGGACATCGAATCCCTGACCACAATAGTCAATGCCGCAATTTGCACGGACATCGATATACCTTGCTCATCACCTTGACTGGTGACGTGGTACAAAAAGACGGTGAATCTGACAACGGCATGATCATGGATTTTGGTGACATTAAGGCGCTGGCCAATCAATACCTGGTTGATTTGTGGGATCACGCCTTTATCGTGTATGAAAAAGACACCGTGGTCAGGGAATTTCTCGAGAGTATGCCGAATCATAAGACGGTGGTGATTGATCGCGTCCCTACTGTTGAGAATCTGGCAAAAATCGCTTTTGATATGCTCAAAAATGTCTACCATGATCGTTATGGCCGGCATTTGTCATTGACCAAAATTACGCTGTACGAAACACCAAATTGCTGGGCCGAGATAGACGCTTAAGCCGAGATCGATCTGATGACTGATCAAGATTTTATGGCTCTGGCGCTAGTGCAGGCCAGGCAAGCATGGGATGCCGGTGAAGTGCCGGTAGGTGCGGTCGTAGTCAAAGATGGCATCGTCATTGCGCAAGGCTACAATCAACCGATAGGCTCGCACGATCCAACCGCGCATGCGGAAGTCATGGCCTTGCGTGCTGCCGCTCAAGTGCTGGGGAATTACCGCCTGCCAGGGTGTGAGTTATACGTCACTCTGGAGCCTTGTGTGATGTGCGCGGGCGCCATGATGCATGCGCGTTTGTCGCGCGTCGTGTATGGTGCAGCTGACCTTAAGACTGGTGCGTGCGGCTCAGTGATCAATCTGTTTGAACAAGAAAAACTTAATCACCATACTGAAATTGTTTCCGATGTGATGGCAGCGGAGTGTGCTCAGCTACTGAAGGATTTTTTTGCCAGCAGGCGAGTGGCGGCCGCAGAGAAAAAAAGAAATTTAACGCCTATTCAGCCATAGAATACTGTCACTTCCATCGCCCTAATTAAAAAATGAATAATTCCACTTTTGAGCCCTTGCCAGATAACCCTGGAATTGCCATAGTCGGTGTCAGCGGATCTGCCTTGGATAATGTCGCTGTCGAACGCGGACTTGAAGTACTAAGAGATCGCGGCTTTGTTGTGCACAATTATTACCAACACGAACAGATATTTCAACGATTTGCCGCGAGCGATGAGGAACGTCTGAATCAGCTCCATCGTGCTATTGATAATCCTGAGGTGCGTATCGTGATGGCTTTGCGCGGCAGCTACGGCTTGTCGCGCATCTTGCCGCAGATAGATTTAGAACGCATCGCTGCGAGCAAAAAATATTTAGTTGGGTATAGCGATTTCAATGCCCTGCAAATGGCAATGCTGGCAAAAATCGGGACGAGTAGTTTTTGCGGCCCTATGCTTTGTGATGATTTTAGCCGGGCGGATTTGAGTGATTTCACTTTGGAGCATTTCATCAATTGTATCGCCAGTGATCATTACACTATCACTTTTTCAGCACAAAATAATCCTGAAATAGATGTCACAGGAACGCTCTGGGGCGGCAATCTTGCCATGCTCACGCATTTAGTAGGAACAGAATATTTTCCTAATATTTCCGGGGGCATTTTGTTTGTGGAGGATATTGCAGAACATCCATACAGAATAGAGCGCATGATGCTGCAATTGCATCTTGCGGGTGTACTCAACAGGCAAAAGGCCATCGTATTTGGCAATATTTCAGACTACAAACTTGCCGCGCACGACAACGGCTACAACTTCGATGAAATGATCAAATATTTACGCAACACCTTGTCCGTTCCAATCATTACGGGATTGCCGTTTGGCCATATCAAAGACAAAGTGACTTTGGTTGTCGGTAGCGAAGCGCAACTTGTATCTGATAACGAATCGGTAAAACTTGCGATGCAATATTAAATTGATCGATTAGAAAACAAAACGCCCAATCGTCTGATTGGGCGTTTTGTCTTTTACTGACTACTTCAATAAACTCTTAGTCATGTGCATAAATATCGTTATCTTTAGTTTCTTTAATGAACAGCGCGCCGATCACAAAGGTCATTAAGGCGATGATGATCGGATACCAGAGACCGTAATAAATATCACCCTTGAATGCCACCAAGGCGAACGCGGTTGTTGGCAGCAATCCACCAAACCAGCCATTACCGATATGGTAAGGCAAGGACATCGATGTGTAACGTATGCGAGTAGGGAACATCTCTACCAGCATCGCAGCGATCGGGCCATACACCATCGTGACATATAAGACCAGGATAGTCAGCAACACCAAAACCATACCTTTGTTGATACCGGCAGGGTCAGCTTTTGCGGGATAACCTGCCGCTTTAATCGCATCACCAAACTCGGTTGTGAAGGCTTTTGATTTTGCCGCTGCGTCGTCTTTGGAAAGGCCGGCAGAGTTGTAAGAGGCAATAACCTTGTCACCCACTTTTACCGAAGCGACTGTGCCTGCTGGTGCGATCTCATTGGTGTAGTTGACTGAAGATGCGGCCAATTTTGCTTTAACGATGTCGCAAGATGATGTGAATTTCTTGGTGCCTGTAGGGTTAAATTGGAATTGGCAATCAGCTGGGTCAGCAGTGACAACCACCGGCGCTTCTTTCAAGGCTTTTTCTAATGCTGGATTTGCATAGTGGGTCAGCGCACTAAATATCGGGAAATAAGTCAAAGCAGCAATCAAGCAACCAGCCAGGATGATAGGCTTGCGACCGATCTTGTCAGAGAGTGTGCCAAACACGATAAAGAATGGAGTACCGATGACTAAAGATGCGGCTATCAAGATGTTGGCTGTTGCTCCATCCACTTTCAAAGTCTGCTGAAGGAAGAACAAAGCATAGAACTGACCGGTGTACCAGACCACTGCCTGACCTGCTGTTAAGCCGACCAAAGCCAGAATAACGATTTTCAGGTTTTTCCATTGGCCGAAAGATTCTGTCAACGGAGCCTTCGAGGTTTTGCCCTCTGCCTTCATTTTTGCAAACGCAGGCGATTCATTCATCGACAAGCGTATCCATACTGATACCGCTAACAGGAAGACGGACACCAGGAAAGGAACGCGCCAGCCCCAATCGGCAAATGCTTCTTCACCAATCGCAGTACGTGTACCCAGAATCACCATCAGGGATAAGAACAGGCCCAGGGTTGCTGTGGTTTGTATCCATGCTGTAAATGCACCACGTTTATCGTGTGGAGCGTGTTCAGCCACATACGTTGCCGCGCCGCCATATTCGCCACCTAATGCGAGTCCCTGCAAGATGCGCAGAGAGACCAGGATAATCGGTGCCGCGATACCGATTGAAGCGTAGCTCGGCAATAAACCAACCAGGAAAGTGGACGATCCCATGATCACAATGGTGACCAGGAAGGTATATTTGCGACCGATCATGTCACCGAGGCGGCCAAATACCAGCGCGCCGAATGGTCGAACGATGAAACCTGCGGCAAAAGCCAATAAGGCAAAAATGAATGCCGTATTTGGATCGGTACCTGCGAAAAACTGTTTTGCAATAATGGCCGCGAGTGAACCATATAGATAAAAATCGTACCATTCAAATACGGTCCCTAGGGAAGATGCAAAAATAACTTTGCGTTCCTCTGCTGTCATACCGCGAGACGCTGGTTTACCTATCGCGCTGCCGTACGTTGGTTGTGCTGTCGTCATGCTAGTCTCCTGTTGATGTAGTAAAGTGTGGGCAAAAAAATCATCGATGCCGAAACGATTCTTGTGTTTTACTTTTTTGCACAGTTTGAGTCTGCAGCGTGAAACTTACAGCACGCTTTCTTGAAACTTACAGAAGCTTACGTTTGGTGGTTTTTGAGACGAAAATACCGAAAAAAATTAAAAAAACGAAAAATTTGCAAAAATTTATTTGCGAACGGTCGTGCTAAAATATGCTATGCTCTTTTTCAGGCTATCCAATTTCAATTAATGAATTCACGTTTCAAGTTGACGTTTCAAATTCACGCTTCAAATTCCAAATAGGAGAAAAAAATGTCAGATGCAGTTATCGTTTCTACCGCCCGTACCGCCTTAGCTAAATCCTGGAAAGGTGCCTTTAATATGACGCATGGCGCGACTCTGGGCGGGCACGTCTTGAGCGCCGCCGCAGCTCGAGCGAATATTGATTTGGCCGAGGTGGAAGACGTCATCATGGGTTGCGCCACACCAGAAGGCGCGACCGGTAGAAATATCGCTCGGCAAATCGCCTTGCGCGCTGGCTGCCCGGTGAGCACTTCCGGGATGACAGTGAATCGTTTTTGCTCCTCTGGCTTGCAGACAATTGCACTTGCCGCCCAGCGCATCATCGCGGGCGAAGGCGATATCTATGCCGCAGGCGGGGTCGAATCTATCTCCTGCGTGCAGAACGAAGCCAACACGCATATGGTGGCCGACCCATGGCTGGTACAACATAAGCCCGAAGTTTACTGGCCTATGCTGCAGACTGCCGAAACCGTCGCCAAGCGTTACAACATTTCACGTGAGCGCCAAGATGAATATGGCGTACAAAGCCAGTTACGCGCAGCTGCAGCGCAAGCGGCTGGTTTGTTTAATGCGGAGATCGTCCCGATGACTACCATCATGGGCGTGGCGGATAAAGCCAGTGGCATGTTGAAGACTAAAGAAGTGACGATTTCTGCAGATGAAGGAATACGTGCCGATACCACATTAGAAGCCGTCTCAAAGATACGCTCAGCCTTACCCGGTGGCGTGATATCCGCCGGAAATGCCAGTCAGTTTTCCGATGGTGCATCGATTGCCATCGTTATGAATAGCAAGGTGGCAGAAGCAAAAGGCTTGCAGCCCTTAGGTATTTTCCGCGGCTTTGCCGTGGCAGGATGTGAACCTGACGAAATGGGTATCGGGCCGGTGTACGCGATTCCAAAATTGCTCAAAAAAGCAGGTCTGAACGTATCTGATATCGGCTTGTGGGAACTCAATGAAGCCTTTGCCGTACAAGTTTTGTATTGCGCCGATAAACTTGGCATTCCTATGGATAAACTCAATGTCAATGGGGGGGCGATTGCAGTTGGACATCCCTACGGTGTCTCGGGGGCACGCCTGACAGGCCATGCCTTGATCGAAGGCAAACGCCGCGGTGTGAAATACGTGGTCGTGACCATGTGTATCGGTGGCGGGCAGGGCGCGGCTGGTTTGTTCGAAGTCGTTTAATCTAATCATAGCTGCCATGCAATCCAAAATCATCCCAAGACGCGAGCTCGATTTTTTATTGTATGAGTGGCTCAATGTTGAAGCGCTGAATCAGCGCCCACGCTACGCCGAACATACACGTGAAACCTTCAATGCGGCACTCGATACGTGCGAACAAATAGCCACAGAATTATTTGCCCCGCACAATAAAAAAAGTGACCAGAATGAACCGCATTTTGATGGCGAAACGGTGCATATCATTCCGGAAGTCAAGTTGGCTTTGGATGCCTTCTGCGCAGCGGGACTCATGGCGGCGGCGCAGGATTTTGAGTTTGACGGTATGCAATTGCCGTGTGTGGTAGAGAAGGCAGGATTTGCCTATTTTACCGGCGCCAATGCCGGCACAACTGGATATCCATTTCTCACCATAGGTAACGCAAATACCTTGATGAAATGCGGCACGCCTGAGCAAATCGGACGATTTGTCAAACCCATGCTGGCGGGACGTTTTTTCGGCACCATGTGTCTGTCAGAACCGCAAGCAGGATCAAGTCTCTCGGATATCGTTACGCGCGCCGAATTGCAAGCCGATGGCAGCTATCGCCTCACCGGCAACAAGATGTGGATCTCGGCCGGCGAACATGAATTATCAGAAAATATCATCCATCTGGTGCTGGCGAAGGTGCCTGATGAAAACGGGAAATTGATACCCGGCGTTAAAGGGATATCGCTATTTATCGTGCCGAAGAAGCTGGTGAATCCTGATGGCACTCTGGGCGAACGCAACGATGTTGTGCTGGCCGGTTTAAATCACAAAATGGGCTACCGCGGCACCACCAATTGCCTGCTCAATTTTGGCGAAGGCAAATTTAAACCGGGCGGCAAGGCCGGGGCGGTCGGCTATCTGGTCGGGACCTTGCACAAAGGCCTGGCGAATATGTTCCACATGATGAACGAGGCGCGCATAGGGGTTGGCCTGGGTGCCGTCATGCTCGGTTATACCGGGTATTTGCACTCGCTCGATTACGCCCGCAACCGTCCACAAGGGCGCAATCTGCAAGCCAAAGATCCGGCCACGCCGCAAGTGCCCATCATTGAGCATACCGATGTCAAGCGCATGTTGCTGGCGCAAAAAGCCTATGTCGAAGGCGGCCTGGCACTCAATCTGTATTGCGCGCGTCTAGTCGATGAAGAGCGCAGCGGAATGACAGCGCAAGCGCGCACCCAAGCTTTACTCTTACTCGATATCCTGACGCCGGTCGCCAAATCCTGGCCCTCGCAATGGTGCCTGGAAGCGAATAGCCTGGCGATACAAATTCATGGCGGCTATGGGTATACCCGTGAATACAATGTCGAACAATTTTACCGCGACAATAGGCTCAATCCTATCCATGAAGGCACGCACGGCATACAAGGTATCGATTTGCTCGGACGTAAAGTCAGCATGCAAGACGGTGCTGCAATGCAGGCGCTGGCATCAGAAATTCAAGCGACGATTACGCGTGCAGTTGGCCACCCAGATCTGCTCGATTACGCGCAAGCATTGTCACTGAACTTGCGCCGTATCGGCATGGTCACGCAGGCTTTGTATGCGGCTGGCGATGTCAACGTCACGCTGGCTAACGCCTCGCTGTATCTTGAAGCTTTTGGTCATATCGTGGTGGCATGGGTCTGGCTTGAGCAGGCATTATTGTCGGTTGATAAGCAAGATCATCAAGATGCAAATTTTTATGCCGGAAAATTGCAAGCCTGTAAATATTTTTATCATTGGGAATTACCTAAGGTTCAGCAACAGTTGGAGCTATTGGGTAGCTTGGATACGACCACGCTGGATATGCAGGAAAATTGGTTTTAAACGTCATAATAATTTCAATAAAACATTCCGGAGAACGCATGAAAAACAAAGTACGTAGCGTCAAACAATTATTCGATTTGACAGGTAAAACTGCCTTGATTACCGGAGGTTCGCGCGGCCTCGGCTTGCAAATGGCGGAAGCCCTGGGCGAGCAGGGTGCCAAAGTCGTGCTGTCATCGCGCAAACAATCTGATCTGGATGAGGCGGTGGCGCATCTTAAAAGCCTTGGTATCGATGCGAGTGCAATTGCCGCTGATCTGGGTAAAGATAGCGCGATTACGCCGCTGGTCGATGAGACTTTGGCGCGCCTCGGTCATATCGATATTTTGATCAATAATGCCGGCGCCACCTGGGGCGCACCCGCCGAGGATCACCCCATCGATGCCTGGGATAAGGTGATGAACCTGAATATCCGCAGCATCTTTCTGATGTCGCAGGCGGTAGGTAAACGTTCGATGATTCCGCGCAAATCCGGCCGCATCATCAACATCGCCTCGATCGCCGGTTTATCCGGCAATGCACCTGGCACTATGCAAACCATCGCCTACAATACCTCCAAAGCCGCGGTGATTAATTTCACGCGCACGCTTGCCGGTGAGTGGGGCGTACATGGCATTACGGTGAATGCGATTGCGCCGGGTTTCTTCCCTTCCAAAATGACTCAGGGCATTTTGCAACATCTGGGTGAAGAGCGTCTGGCAAAACAGGCACCGCTACAACGTATAGGTGACGACGAAGATCTCAAGGGTGCAACGATGTTATTTGCCTCGGATGCCGGCAAGCATATTACTGGCCAGACCTTGGCGGTGGATGGCGGCGTTTCTGCGGTGTAGGTTGATATAAATTGGAAGAAAAAATGAGCCTCCCTGAGTCTACCGAAACGGTTCAACAAAAAGCGCCAACAATAGCCCAACCAACCCAGGCACTGAATCCCTACCTGCATGATTTGGGTGTTGAGTTCTTGGAGATGAAAGATGGTCACGCCACTTTGGCATTAGACCTGACCGAACGGCATATGAATAGCTGGCAAATCACGCATGGCGGTGTGCTCATGACCATGCTCGATGTCGTGATGGCGATGGCCGGGCGTTCATTGAGCGCAGAACTAAAGGGCGTTGTGACGGTAGAAATGAAAACCAGTTTCTTGCAACCGGGCGGCATCGTCGGCGGCCGCATAGAAGCACGCGGTAAAGCGTTTCATCAATCCACTACCATGTGCTTTTGTGAAGGTGAAATCTGGAATGGCGAGCGATTGGTCGCGAAGGCGATGGGTACGTTTAAATATTTACGGCGCTTGAAATCGGGCGAGAATATGAAGAAACTCTGCGGTAGCGATTAACTAGCAGTGATTAAATTGAGTTTAAGGAAAATAAAATGACAAGCACTTACCAAACTAATTACCAACGAATCGTCCTGGCATCGCGCCCAAAAGGCGAAGTTTCAGCCGATAATTTTCGTCTCGAAACGCTGCCAGTTCCTGAGCTAAAAGAAGGCGAAGTCCTGATACGTAATCACTACTTATCGCTTGATCCGTATATGCGGATGCGCATGGAAGACGCAAAAAGTTATGCGGCACCACAGGCGATAGGCGAGACCATGATAGGGGGCACCGTGGGCGAAGTTGTCACTACCAAAAATCCTAAATTTGCGGTCGGCGATAAAGTGGTTGGCATGTTGGGCTGGGCGGAAATGGGCGTGTCGGATGGCGTGATGTTGCGCAAGCTCGATACCACGCATATTCCCTTGTCCGCCTACCTCGGTTCAGTCGGCATGCCGGGCATGACGGCGTGGTATGGGCTGACGCAGATCATGCAGCCCAAAGAGGGCGAGACTATCGTCGTCTCGGCCGCCAGTGGTGCGGTCGGCAGCGTGGTCGGGCAATTAGCAAAATTGCGCGGTTGCCGTGCGGTTGGTATCGCCGGTGGTGCTGAAAAATGTGCGTATGTCGTCAATGAACTCGGTTTTGATGTCTGTGTCGATTATAAGGCCGGGAATTTGCAGGCCGATTTGGCGGCGGCGACGCCAAATGGAATAGATGCGCTGTTCGAAAATGTCGGTGGCGAAATTCTCGATGCCAGTCTGGCGCGCATGAACCCTTTCGGCCGTATCGCCTTATGCGGCATGATCGCCGGTTACGATGGCGAACCGCTGGCAATCAAAAATACCCGCGTCTTGCTCACCATGCGCTTGACCATGCGCGGTTTTATAGTCTCTGAACATATGGATTTGTGGCCGCAAGGTTTGAAAGAACTAGGCACGTTGGTAGCGACCGGTAAGCTCAAGTTCCGCGAAACTATTGCACCGAATCTGGCCGCTGCGCCTGAGGCGTTTATCGGCCTGCTTAAAGGGAAAAATTTTGGCAAACAACTGGTGAAATTAATAGCATGAAAAATTTTAAAGATAAAGTTGCAGTGATTACCGGCGCTGCCAGTGGTTTTGGTCGTGAGTTCGCGTTGATCGGCGCGAGATTAGGCATGAAGTTGGTGCTGGCCGATGTGCAACAAGATGCGCTCGATGGTGTCAAGGCGGAACTTGAGGGGCAGGGCGCGCAAGTGCTAGCCATGCGTTGCGACGTACGACACGCACATGAAGTGCAGGCTCTGGCCGATGCAACTATGCAGCGTTTTGGTGCAGTGCATCTGGTGTTTAATAATGCCGGGGTCGGCTCGGGTGGATTGATTTGGGAAAACACTCAGGCCGATTGGGAATGGGTATTGGGCGTCAATTTATGGGGCGTAATTCACGGGGTGCGCATCTTCACGAATTTGATGTTGGAATGCGCAAAAAAAGACCCTGAGTATGAAGGGCATATCGTCAATACTGCGTCGATGGCAGGCTTACTCAATGCGCCGACCATGGGCGTCTACAATGTCTCGAAACATGCCGTGGTTTCTTTGACGGAAACCTTGTTTCAAGATTTGCAGTTGGCCCAGGCGCCGATAGGTGCATCGGTATTGTGTCCGTATTTCGTCCCAACAGGGATTAGTCAATCGCATCGCAATCGTCCTGAAGATGTGGCTTCCGGTAAAGTGACGGCAAGCCAAAAGGCGGCGCAAGCCATGACGGATAAGGCGGTGACGTCCGGCAAAGTAACTGCAACTGAAGTGGCGGAAAACACCTTCAAGGCTATCCGTGACCAGCAGTTTTATATCTTCTCGCATCCTACCGCTTTAGCTAATGTACAAGAACGGATGGAAGATATTCTTGCATTACGTAATCCTGGTGATCCGTATAAAGCTGCACCGCATATCCGCGACATGCTGCGTGAGAAGATCAGTGATAAGGCCAATGCGAAGATGAAAGCAGAGTAAAGAATAGTTTTTCAGCCAGCAGTTAGCGATGAGTGTCTGCATCAATTTTTAAAGGCATGAGATAATAAAATTTCGTGAAAACCTTAAACAAAATTAATGGTTGTTAAATTGATTCAATTCGATAAGTTGGAAAAATGAATACGATGACGAGTAATAAGAATATCAAGCTAGGTGACTGGACGACCTTGCAAAAAGATGCACAAGCAATCCGTTATGCGGTCTTTGTTGAAGAACAAAAAATTCCCGCCGATCTAGAGTGGGATGCGATGGATGCACTGTGTCTCCATGCAGTTGCTTATGATGAGAATAATCAGGCAATCGGCACCGGTAGATTGCTGCCAGATGGCCACATCGGTCGCATGGCAGTCATGGAATCGGCGCGTGGCACAGGGATAGGCGCGGCGATATTATTGTTATTGATGGAACAGGCCAAACAACGTGGCCAGATGGCGGTACAACTCAATGCGCAACTTAGTGCAGAGCCATTTTATCAACGCGAAGGTTTTACCCGCGAGGGTGAATTGTTCGATGAAGCCGGCATTCCTCACGTGCACATGACGCACAATTTTTAGGCTTGTTCCCTGGTTGGCATGATCAAAGCAATTTACAGGATTATTTTTTCCTAACCACTGTTCTACTATCGTTCTATAGCAGCTTCCAACGCCTGTTGTGAAAGCTGCTATTTTTTTGGCCACTAGCATCATTTGTGAATCTTAATTTGCCGTACAGATGGAAAAAAACTCTCAAATAATAGTCATTGCCATGTGGAAATATTGTTCTATACTGGGTTAGAAACTAGCCCGAACAAGACAGTGCAATCAAACGATATTGTGGTCCAACTAATTGATAGACTTTAATTCAATACAGGAAAATCATGCCGCAAATCGCAACAAAAAAATCCGTAATTGAAGCGCTTCCGATTCGAGCTGAACTTGAAGATCAGTTCGGGCGGTTTTCGCTTAAGCCTCAGAGTAAAGGGGGCGACCTTACCTGGCATCACGGTGAAGATTGCGCTTTAGCCCGGCAGCGTTTATTGCAGCAACGTCCGGCAACCATATGGTTAACTGGGCTAAGCGGAGCGGGCAAATCAACAATTGCATTCGCACTTGAGAAAATATTAATAGACCGTGGCCAATGCTGTTTCGTGCTCGACGGCGATAATTTACGCCATCATCTAAATTGCGATTTGGGATTTTTACCCGAGGATAGAAGAGAGAATATTCGTCGGGCTGCTGAAGTTGCCCACTTGATCAATGAGGCGGGTTTAATAGCCATCATCGCTTTTATTTCCCCATTTGAGAATGATAGGGCGATGGCGCGTGAAATCATACAGCCACAACGATTTATTGAAGTGCACGTAAATACCTCAAAAACAATCTGCGAAGCACGCGACACCAAGGGTTTATATGCGCGAGCACGCAGAGGTGAAATTAGCGAGTTCACAGGTATTTCGTCTCCATACGAAAATCCGCTCGAGCCACAGGTAAAAATTGATACAGAACTATTGTCGATAGAAGGCGCAGCAAGTATGCTGCACGATTATCTAGTCGCAAATAAATTCATTGAATAGAGTGCCTTATGCTTCAAAAAGAACTGCCAGTGAAAAAAAATAACAGCATCACTTACGACGTTTTTAACGGCGATGCGGATGGCATTTGCGCGCTGCATCAGTTGCGTCTTGCATATCCACTTGATGCAACACTAGTGACCGGGGTGAAGCGTGACATTCAGCTCCTGCAAAATTTTCAATCGAAAGCGGGCGATCAAATTACGGTATTGGATATTTCACTTGATGCCAATATTGCGGCGCTAAAACAGCACTTGTCGAACGGTGCTCAGGTGTCATATTTTGATCACCACACGGCGGCATTTTCTTTTGCCCATCCTGGTTTGAGTTTCCATTGGGATGATGCAGTCGATGTCTGCACCAGCATTCTGGTTGATCGCTATTTGCAGGGGAGATTTGCGATTTGGGCCAACGTCGCCGCATTTGGCGATAACCTCATTTCAACTGGGTACGCCATGGCTGATAAAGCTGGCCTAAACAAAGACCAGGCGCAACAACTCTATACATTGGGTAGCCTGTTGAATTACAACGCGTATGGCGAACAGATCGCGGATTTAACACTTTCGCCTGTGGCCCTGTATCAAGACTTGCATCAATATCAAAGTCCCTTTGATTTTATTGCTCATGCTTCAAATTATTCTTTGTTGAATGAATCCTACAAAGAAGACATGGCGATGCTCGATGAAATACGCCCGACCTGTGAACAAAAATACGCGGCTATTTATGTCTTGCCTAGCCATTCATGGGCCCGCCGTATCTCGGGCTTACTCGCGAATAAACTCAAAGACCAGTCCAAAGATAAATCCTTCGCTGTGCTGACGCAAAAGCCAGATGGCAGTTATGTTGTGAGCGTGCGAACAGCGGACCCGAAAAATAAATCAGCCAGCGGGTTTTGTGCTGCCTTCCCTAGCGGTGGCGGGCGCCAAGCTGCGGCGGGAATAAATAGTCTTCCAGTCGAGGAATTGGCACAATTTTCGAAAATGTTTTTCAGCTATTTTTAGTGCGGTTTTTTGCTTCAAATTCAATTGATGCGATATCAGGAGAGCGAAATGAATTTTCCTCGTGATGACAAGATCCTTCAAATAGAACCGACTGGCCCATCCAGGCCGCGACCAGTTTTAATGATCCCTTTGCGCCGTTGCGGTAGCCACGCCTTGCGCTTACGCTTAAATAACAGCGAAGAATTTTTCTCGCCTTACCCACTACATATCGTCGACTTTTTGCCGCTACTTCCGCGCTATGGCGATCTGGCGAATGATGAGGCGTATTTTCGTTTGGTGGTGGATGTTATCGGCTTGCAAGCGGCCAGCATGGTGAAATGGAAAGACATCGTCTTTGATCCGGTTGAAGTTTTTGAATCGATTCGACAGCAAAAACGCAGCGTACATAAAATTTTATGGGAGCTGTTATTGCGCGCAGGTGAACAACATCACGCAACGGTGGTGATGGATAAATCACTCGACAGCGTACGTTACGTCGAAGAACTGTTTGATCTCTTTCCCGACATGCTTTTGCTCAATGTGGTGCGTGACCCAAGGGCGCAAGTCGCCTCGATGAATCGCGCCATCATTCATGACTACGATTCAACTTTAAATGCCCTGACATGGCTAGATGCACATCAGCTTGCGCGTGACCTGATAGCGCGTTACCCGGACAGAGTATTGACCATACGTTTTGAGGATTTTTTAAGTAATCAGGAAGCGGTATTGCAGAGGATATGTCAGTTTTTCGGTATCGCCTTTTTACCAGAAATGCTCGATATCAGTCTATCCAACGAGGCGCAGAAAATTTCTCAATTGTCGGCTCTGTGGGAAAGTAATTGTTTTCCGCCTGTCATGGCGAATAAGGATAAATTTAAGCAGCAACTGAGTCTGTCGGAAATTGAGGTTATCGAAACCCTGACCAAAGAAATGATGGTTTTGTATGGCTACGAACTGATGACAGTAGCCAACGCAGATATTCCCAATCAATATCTGATACAGGCACGCGAAAATTCAAGTTTGGCTAGGGCGAAAGCCTGGGAATCATTACGCGTAAATAATTTTAAAGACTATATTTTGCGCCGCTTCCGGGCCGATTATCTGGCGGGTTTAAATGATAGATTGCCGCAGCTTCAGGCGCATCTTAAGATGGCTTAATTGGAATTTTGTCCCGGATTAATTACTAAGCCAGGATACTCATTCGCGCCATACTTGCGCCAGCCGGAACCTAGTCCGTCCACCCTATCAAGCGTTAAGTTAGCAGTGCTACGCACAAGAATGATGGAAATTCTTGCTGCCTATGTCAAACTGCTGCAACTTATCTCAACAATGGAAAGCAAAATGGGTGTTCTGGACGGAATTCGTATTGTAGAAATTGCCGGCATAGGGCCAGGCCCTTTCTGCGGCATGTTATTGGCGGACATGGGCGCAGAAGTTATCCTGGTTGAACGCGCCAATGTTAAAGCTGGCGACCCGCTAGATCTAGGTAAGCACGCTATCGTCAACCGTGGTAAACGTTCGCTGGCACTGGATCTGAAAGATCCTAAAGCGATACAGGCGGTCTTGACATTGATCTCCGGTGCCGACGCCCTGATCGAAGGCATGCGACCAGGCGTGATGGAGCGCCTCGGACTGGGGCCGGACGTCTGTCTCGCGCGCAATCCCCGCTTAGTTTACGGCCGCATGACAGGCTGGGGCCAGCAAGGGCCGCTGGCGCAAGCCGCCGGACACGACCTCAACTACATCGCGCTGTCCGGCGCCTTATGGTACGCCGGTGCGCCAGGTACTCGGCCTATGGCGCCGCCAACTCTGGTCGGTGATTTGGGTGGTGGTGCTTTGTATCTGGCGCTGGGAATTCTTGCCGGCATTTTAAACGCACGCAGCACCGGGATCGGGCAAGTGATCGATGCCGCCATCGTGGACGGAAGCGCGAATATGATGAATCTCATGCTGTCTTTGCATTCAGCTGGACAGCAGCCATTTGAACGAGGATGCGGCTTGCTAGATGGCGCGCACTGGAATGGCACTTATGCCTGTGCCGATGGACTTTATGTGAGCGTGCAGGCGCTGGAGCCCCAGTTTAATGCGCTGTTATTTGATAAACTCGGGCTGGCCGACGACGTGCAATTTAAGCGCCCTTATGAAGCGCGAACATGGCCAGAGTTGCGCGAGAAACTCACCGCCTTGTTCGCTACTCAGCCGCGTCAGCATTGGGTCAATTTGCTGGAAGGTAGCGACGCCTGTTTCGCGCCGGTACTGACACCACGCGAAGCCATGGCGCATCCACATATGGCAGCTCGTTCCGTGTATGCCGATCGCGATGGCGTGTTGCAAGCGGCCCCCGCGCCGCGCTTTTCAGTGACGCCCTCAGCCAGCGTTGGACGAGTGCCTGAACGCGGCGAGCACAGCATTGAAATCTTGCGTGTGGCGGGTTTAAGTGAGGCTGAGATTGCCCAGCTGCTGACTATCGGCTGATTTTTTTGTTATTTTTTAATGGCTGCGCATTTTAAACATCTGCACGACTTGAGTTAAGGCATCAGCTTGTTCTTGCATGGATGCAGCGGCAGCGGCGGCCTGCTCGACCAGGGCTGCATTTTGCTGGGTAACTTTATCCATTTCATTGATTGCCGTATTGACTTGCTCAATGCCAGCAGATTGCTCATCGGATGCACTTGAAATATTCACCATGATGCTGGTGACTTGCTCTACGCTTTCGAGGATTTCTTTCATGGTATCGCCAGCCTGGTCTACCAGTTGGCTACCTAAATGCACGCTTTCTACCGACTCCGTGATAAGTGCATTGATTTCTTTTGCTGCACTGGCAGAGCGTTGAGCGAGATTGCGCACCTCGGTGGCTACCACTGCAAAGCCGCGTCCTTGCTCTCCGGCTCTGGCGGCTTCCACTGCCGCGTTTAGTGCGAGAATATTGGTTTGAAACGCGATGCCATCAATCACGGAAATAATATCGACAATTTTTTGTGAGGATGAATTAATGACACCCATCGTCGCTATCACTTTATCGACGACCGCACCGCCTTTGACCGCCACACCTGAAGCTGATGCCGCCATTTGATTGGCGTTGCGGGCGTTTGATGAATTCGTCTTTACCGCTTCAGTAAGTGTGAGCATTGACGCTGAGGTTTTTTCCAATGAGCCGGCCTGACTTTTTGTACGCGTGGATAAATCCATATTGCCTCTGGCGATTTCTGTTGAAGAGCTTGCGATCGCATCGGTACCCTTGCGCACTTCACGGATAATGTCGCGCAGGCTATTGCGCATAGTGAAGATGGAATACAGCAGGCTGTTACGATTTGAGGTATCAAGATCGATGTGCATGGTTAAGTCGCCGGAAGCAATTGCACCGGTGATTTCTACTGCATATTGTGGTTCGCAGCCCAGTTGTTTAATCAAGCCGCGCGCGATAAAAATAACCAGGCTAATCAGTATTAGCGAAAGAATAGATACGCCGATGAAAAGTTCAATGCTACGTTCGACAATAAGGTCATCTATGTTGACATAACGAAGTTCTTCTATTGCAGCGATGGCAGCTTTTTTTGCATCCGGCTCAGTCATTTTTGAGTCAGTGACCAGTTTTTGGTAATTTGCGATCAAGGATTGCGCCATTTCGACGGAATGTTTATTCCCTTCCTGACGTTCCTTCAAAATGAGAGAGCGTTCTGAAACCATGAAGATGGTGGCGAGCACCAACAAGCCTAAAACGGTGCTTAGAATGATTCCCCCTAATCGCTTGCCTATACTTAATTGATGAATCTGGGCCAAACCTATCATGCAGAACTCCAAATAATGGGCCGGATGGCCGAAATAATAATTGCTATTAATTGCGATTTAAGTAAGTGGCTGTTAGCGAAACAAAGGACTTAGCAATGGATGCGAAGTATCGCACTAAGTAAGGATCCCGACAACCGGGCCGATAAATCCAGCTAATTCATCAAGTTGCAGTGCCACGTTACATCTACTCACAAAAATTTGACACATCGTTACTTGGAATATTCCAAAAACTTGCTACTCTACTTAGATGCGATGAGTCCCCATTTTTGATCAAGGGACTCGTGAAATGTGAATTTTCCATAACGCAATTTTTGGGGTAAGGATTAATAATGAAATCGGCTCTGTTGGATTTATTGAAAAATAATGCGCTTTCAGAAGATATCAAACAAATCTATTATGATTTTAAATACTTGAAATTTTTTGACGACTATGGCGCTTCTTGTTTTGCAATGGCAGGACTACTTTGTAAATTATTAAATGAGAAAGGCTATTCCGCCAGGGTGCAGGGCTGTCATTCTCTGATTCAAAAACCAGGCTTTGATTTTCATCTCGGAGGGGAAGGTTTTGCAAAAAAAGAACAAATCGATGGACATGTCATTTGTATTGTTGATGAAGCATATTTGATTGATTTCGGGCTTGGGAACGTCAGGAAATACTTTGATGAACTTTTTTTTCGTTGCATTGCATGTGACTTGACGCCACAGGAAAACTTGTTGGCTACGCTAGAGCTAGAATCCGGAATGCATGTCGAGTGGCGAACCGACTGGATTTCGCCACAGATTGAAGTCGAGTTGCGCTTACAAGTACCTTATATTCAGCAACTGCTAGTGGTTTACCATCGCTATCAAAAAAATAGGATTGCTCATCTGATTCAAAAAAATATGAAGTTAAAAAAAACGAAAAATGAGAGGAACAACGATGGTCTATTTTCTTTGTAGAGACATTTATTGCAGTGTTTTTGAACGCTAATATATTTCATGCGACATCCACTTAAAAAATTCTTTTGTCATTAGCGTTAGTGACATCAAGAATTTGTGTCTTGCCTGCGCTTAGCAAGAAACTCGTCTATCTCAATTCTTCATCACCAATGCGAAACAGATCAAGCCTTCGCAAAAGAAAACAACTCACTCAACAAGACATCAGGTTGTTCGGACATGATAGCGTGGCCGCAGTTTTCAATGATTTTCACTTTGCTATTGGCGATGGCTTTGCTGATTAATGCACTCGCTTTGGGCGGTGTCATCATGTCATTTTTAGCCAGTACAAACAGGGTAGGGCATTGCACTTTGGCAGCCGCCTGTTCACCATTGCTATACGAATTGCAGGCCGTGAAATCGGTGAAAAAAACTTTCTCTGGATTGATTTTTGAAATGCGTTGCATTAGGCGTTGGCTGCCACCCATGACGTAAAACCCCGGCCCTGGGCAGGACGGCTTTTGCGCAATGCTTGAGTGTTGCCAGATGTTGACCATGTCGATTGCGCTTTGCTCTTCATCGCGTGCAGCATTCAATAAAGTATCTGATACCTTCATAGGATAGGCAGTGCCAATCAGGGCGAGTTTATTTACCCGTGTGGCCGCAATCGAACAAACTTCCAATGCAATTAGCGAGCCCATACTGTGGCCAAACAGCATGGCGTTTTGTGCGCCGACGGCATCCAAGACTGCGATGATCCACGCCGCCATTTCTGTTACGCTTTTGAGTGCCTCGCCTTTACTGCGGCCATGTCCTGGCAAATCAACTGCCAGCACAGAAAAACCGTGATGCGCGAAATAGCGCGACTGTAGTGCCCAGACAGAGTGATCATTTTGTGCGCCGTGGATAAAGACGACGGTCGGTAATGTCGGGTTATACGTCTTGCCACCGGTATAGCAGTAAGCCTGTTGTCCGTTGATATTAAATATCATCTTATGCCCCTTTCTGAGCGGCTTTTAATCCACGCGCCAAGTCTTCCAGCAGATCATCAACGTCTTCCAATCCTACCGATAAACGCATGGTGCCTTCGGTGATGCCTGATGCCGCTAATTGCTCGCTTGGTACACGGAAATGCGTGGTCGAAGCCGGGTGAATTACCAGGGATTTGGCATCACCTACGTTGGCCAGATGGGAAAATATTTTTAGGGCTTCGACAAAACGTTGTCCTGCTGCGCGGTCGCCTTTGAGGTTAAACGAAAACACGGCGCCGCAACCTTTCGGCAATAAAGTTTTTGCCAATTCGTAATCCGGATGGGTATCGAGTTCCGGATAGGAGACTGAGGCGACCGCGGCGTGTGATACCAAAAACTCCACCACTTTGCGTGCGTTGGCGACGTGCCTGTCCATGCGCAATCCCAAAGTTTCTATCCCTTGCAAGATGGCGAAAGCGTTATGTGGGCTCATCGCAGCGCCAAAGTCGCGCATGCCTTCGCGTCGCGCGCGTAAAGAAAATGCGGCAACGGTCGATTCTTCAGCGAAAACCATGCCATGGAAACCATCGTAAGGCTCACAGAGTTCAGCGAAACGGCCGGTCTTGTCGTAGGCCTCTTGCCAGTCAAAGGTGCCGCCATCGACCAATAAACCACCAATGGCAGTGCCATGTCCGCAGAGAAATTTTGTCGCAGAGTGGCAAATTAAATCGGCACCGTGATCAAACGGGCGCAATAAATACGGTGTCGTGAAGGTGGAGTCCAGCATCAGCGGCAGATAATTCTCATGCGCGATATTGGCCACTTCCGGGATGTTCAGCACATCCAGGCCAGGGTTGCCTAAAGTTTCGGCAAACAGGACCTTAGTATTTGGCCGGATGGCATTGCGCCAGGCATCCATGTCCCTCGGATCGACGAAAGTCGTTTCTATGCCGAATCTTTTCATGGTGTAGGCCAGCAAATTTTGCGATCCGCCATACAGGGCGCGCGAGGCCACCACGTGCGAACCTGCGCCAGCAATCGTGGCCAGGCCAAGATGCATCGCTGCCTGACCACTCGCTACAGCCAAACCGGCCACGCCACCTTCAAGTGCGGCGATGCGCTCTTCTAATACGGCATTGGTTGGATTGGAAATGCGCGAATACACGTGTCCGGCTCTTTCCATATTAAAAAGGGAAGCGGCGTGGTCAGAATCTTTGAAGACAAATGAGGATGTGAGATAAATCGGGGTGGCACGTGCGCCGGTTGCCGGGTCAGGTGCCGCGCCTGCATGTAGCGACAAGGTGTCAAACCCGTGGTATTTTGGTCCGCTCATGATGATGTTCTTCTCCTGATTTCAAGGTCGTAATGCTACCATCGTTTGAACACATAAAAAGATGCTTTTTATCAAGATTTTAGATAGACTAAGCTTGTGAATTGAGTCTATCATTAGGCAAATGCTGGATTTTTTGCAACGCATGCTATAAATTGAGAGCTAGATTAGAAACAGATTAGAAGCAGTTTGGCAGCAGACGTTTAATTATAAATAGATAGCACCGTTTTAATGCTAAGGAGGCAACATGAAAGTCTCGGAAATCCTGCAAGTTAAGGGCAATATTCTTTTTACCGTTACACCGGATACCCCGATTGCTGAAGCCGCCGTGGTCATGGAGGAAAAAGACATAGGATCATTGGTTGTCATGGAGTTTGGCGAATTGGTCGGTATCTTGACATTCCGCGAAGTGATCAAGGGCATCAACAAAAATATGGGTTCGCTAGGTCAGGGCACAGTGCGCAAGTATATGGACGACCATCCGCTCACAGTTACACCAGAGACCGAGGTGAACGAAGTCAGGCGCATGATGCTTGAAAAACATGCGCGTTATCTCCCCGTGATGGATGCAAAGACGCTACTTGGCGTGATTTCATTTTACGATGTGGCTAGAGCGGTACTTGAGGCTCAAAGTTTCGAGAACAAGATGTTGAAGGCCTATATTCGCGATTGGCCAGTTGAAGAAAGCGAAGAATAATGTTGTTCGAGATTTAAATACCCCAAAAGCCTGCAATGAGAGTTGCAGGCTTTTTTTTGCTAGATCATCTTTGAGAAGGATAGTTAACATGCAAATCGCGATAGTAGGAGCTGGCATATCTGGCTTGACTGTAGCACGTCAATTACAGTCGCAGGGACATACCGTCACCGTGTATGAAAAAAGTTCTGGGGTGAGCGGACGTATGAGTACGCGCATGACCGAGTTTGGTGGCTTTGATCATGGCGCACAATACTTCACCGTCACGTCAGACCGGTTTAAGAAAGAGGTCGCCGATTGGCTAAAAGTGGGTTGGGTCGCAGCGTGGGAAAGTAAGCTGGTTAGTCTCGATGCCGGCATGATGGAACCAGCCAGTTGCACCAGCAAGCCTTTTGTACCCGTGCCAGGGATGAACTCGCTGGGCACGCAACTGGCGCATGGCCTGGATGTAAGAGCCGGGCAGCAAGTGAT
>JAZJYB010000068.1:45722-47874 GCA_040390685.1 Pseudomonadota bacterium
GTCGCGTTGGAGAAAACCGGCAATCAATGGGTGATGTCGGTCAAATCTGATGAAGCGCCAATTGCCGCTTCGGCTGGTCCCTTCGATGCCGTAATATTGGCTATCCCACCCGAGTTGGCAACGCTGTTATTGGAAGGGCATTCAGATTACTACAATAAAGTCAAAAACGTCAAATTAGAGCCTTGCTGGACCTTGATGCTGGCGTTTCCGACACCACTCAATCTGGCCTACGATGGCGCATGGATTTCGCATTCAAAATTGGCCTGGATTTCCCGCGACACCTCCAAACCCGATCATCGTGCCGGCGAGCGCTGGGTTTGTCATGCCACGCCAGCCTGGAGTAAAGAACATCTGGAAGATGACGCTGAGCGGATTAAAGATAAGTTGGCTAAAGCATTTCACGAAGCCACCGCTACACCGGTACAGCAAATTTCTGCCACAGCACATCGATGGCGATATGCGCAGGCGACAGCACCCTTGCCTGAATCTTGCCTGTGGGACGCCAAGCAGGGCTTAGGCCTTTGCGGCGATTGGTTTGCGGCTGGGCTCGATGGTGTCGGTCGCGTAGAAAATGCATTTTTGAGTGGTTTGGCGTTGGCGAAAGAAATATAACTTTTTTCACGTAAGCCAGAAAATACTCAACTTCTCAGTAACCATTCAGTGTAAGAGCTGAGTGGTTTTTTTACGCCTTCTCGCCAGTCTGCAGACGCCACAACGAGGCATAGCCACCATTGAGTGCCAATAGCTGATCATGCGTGCCACTTTCGATAATCTCCCCGGCTTCCATCACATGTATGCAATCGGCGTGGCGTATGGTCGAGAGCCTGTGCGCGATGACGATAGTCGTGCGGTTGCGGCTGACAATTTCCAGGCTGCGTTGGATGGCGGCCTCGGTTTCATTGTCGACTGCGCTGGTGGCTTCATCCAAGATCAGGATGGGCGGGTTCTTCAGAATGGCACGCGCCAAGGCCAATCGTTGGCGTTGGCCGCCTGAGAGTTTTTGCCCGCGCTCACCAATCCGTGTAGCAAAACCGAGCGGCAGTTTCTGTATAAATTCAGTCGCTTCCGCTGCATTGGCAGCGTCCGCAATTGCCTGTTCACTGGCGTCGCTCACTCCGTAAGAAATATTCTCGGCGATCGTGCCATCCGTGAGAAAACTGTCCTGCGCCACATAACCGATAGCGCGCCGCAAATCCTGTAAATTGATGTCATTGATAACTTGACCATCGAGTAAAATCCGGCCCGATTGTGCGGAATAAAAACGCAGCAAGAGTTTGACCAAAGTGGATTTTCCAGATCCAGTCGAGCCGACGAAGGCGACGGTTTTTCCGGCTGGAATCGTCAGATTGATATTCTTGAGCGTGACTATGTCGCCGTAGGAAAATTTAACTTCTTCGAAACATAAATCACCACGCACTTTCTGTGCTGCCAAATGCGCGCCTTCATAGCTGATATTGATCGGCGTATTCAGTAAATTCATGGCGCGGTCGATTGCTGACATCGAACGTTGATACATATCGGCGACATCAGCCAGGCCGGTTAATGGCCATAATAAACGTTGAGTCAAAAATACCAATACTGAATATGCACCCACCGCGAGTTCACCATGCAGAGTGAGCCAACCGCCGTACACCAGCGTAGCGGTGAAACCCGCCAGAATCGCCATGCGGATGACAGGTGTAATCGCCGAGCTAATCGCAATCGCACGCTGGTTCGCCGTGCGGTAGGCATCACTGGCTTGTGCGATATGCCGGGTTTCGAAACTCTCGGTGGCGAAGGCTTTAATCGTCGCCAAGCCCAGCAAGTTATTATTCAAACGGGCACTGACATCGCCAGCGGCTTCGCGAACTTCGGCATAGCGTGGTGCCAGGCGTTTTTGAAACCAGAATGCGCCAAAGAGTATCGCCGGTACCGGCAGTAATGAAATAACCGCCAGTGACGGTTGCAAGGCAAAGAACACGGCGCTGACCATGATGGAGGAACACACCACCTGAATAATCTGATTGGCACCGCCGTTTAAAAAACGCTCCATCTGGTTAATGTCTTCGTTCAAGATCGACATCAGGTTGCCGGTGCGCTGATTTTCAAAATACGCCATCTCCAGTTTCTGCACATGGCTGTAGGTATCCAGGCGTAAATCATGCTGTAAATT
>JAZJYB010000068.1:47898-62829 GCA_040390685.1 Pseudomonadota bacterium
GGTAATGCCAAAACCGCCGAGTACTTTTTTAGCCAGAAAACTTTTATCGCCATTGACGACGATATCAACCGCAACGCCGATCAGCACCTCGGGCAAAATATCAAAAAATTTATTTAATACTGAGTACAGAGCAGCCAAACGAAAATCACGTTTGTACGCGCCGGCATAACTAAGTAGTTTTTTGAGCGGGTGAATTGTCGGCATAAATTGAAAATGTCAGAGTAAAAAAAACCTCTCGGTTAGTGAGAGGTTCAGTAGGAGGTTTTGAAGAATTAATCTTCGCGACGCAAATGCGGGAATAAAATCACATCCCGAATGTTCGGCGAATCGGTAATCAACATCATCAAGCGATCAATGCCGATACCGCAACCACCGGTTGGTGGCAGGCCATATTCCAATGCGCGGATGTAGTCGGCATCGTAGAACATGGCTTCTTCATCGCCCGCATCCTTAGCCGCAACTTGCGCCTGGAAGCGCGCCGCCTGATCTTCTGCATCGTTTAACTCAGAGAAACCGTTGGCTATTTCGCGGCCTGTCATAAATAGCTCAAAGCGTTCGGTGATGCCAGGTAAGGTATCGGAAGCGCGCGCCAGCGGAGAGACTTCTGCCGGGTAATCAACAATAAAAGTAGGTTCCCATAATTGTGCTTCTGCGGTTTCTTCAAACAGCGACAGTTGTAACGAACCTAGCCCGGCGATTGCATGCGGTTTAACACCAAATTTCTTGAGTTCTGCCTTGATGAATTCGGCATCATGCAATTGCTCATGCGTGTAACCAGGCGCATATTTATTGATGGCGCCGACTATCGTCAAACGCTGGAAAGCTTTGGATAAATCCAACTCTTTGCCTTGATAGGTCAGTACTGCGGTACCGTGAGCATCTACCGCCGCCTTGCGTATCACTTCTTCAGTGAAGTTCATGATCCATTGGTAATCTACATACGCCGCATAGAATTCCATCATGGTAAATTCTGGATTGTGACGTGGCGATACACCTTCATTGCGGAAGTTGCGGTTGACTTCAAACACGCGATCAAAGCCACCAACCACCAGACGCTTCAAATACAGTTCTGGCGCGATGCGCAGATACATTTGCATATCCAGCGCATTGTGATGTGTGATGAAAGGCTTCGCCGCAGCGCCACCCGGAATCACGTGCAACATCGGTGTTTCCACTTCCATAAAATCATGGCTGTTCATGAAGCTGCGGATCGAGTTCATCGCTGCTGTACGGGCCTTGAATGTACGGCGTGTCTCTTCACTCACGATCAGGTCAACGTAACGCTGGCGATACTTGGTCTCTTGATTTGACAGGCCGTGAAACTTGTCAGGCAGTGGGCGTAAAGACTTAGTCAATAAACGCAGCGTAGTGACTTTCACCGTCAACTCATCAGTCTTGGTTTTGAACAAGACACCAACGATACCGAGAATGTCACCCAAATCGTAATGGCGGAAAGCTTCCATCTCGGCTTCACCGGTTTTGTCGCTGGTGATGTATAACTGAATGCGGCCATCAGCCTTCATCCCGGAAGCGTCTTGCAAGGTCGCAAATGCGGCTTTTTTACCCGCTTCACGCTTTAGCATCATGCGTCCGGCAATCACGACCTCAACATTCATTTCTTCCAACTCTTCACGGGTCTTACTATTGTATTGATCGTGCAGAGCAGCAGCTTTGTGCTGCGGCTTGAAGTCATTCGGAAACGCGATACCTTTGGCACGAATTGCCGTGAGCTTGGCACGACGCTCCGCCATGATGGAGTTTTCGTCTTGAGGCAGTTCTGCGGCATTACTTTGATTGTCGGACATGATTACTCTCTAAAATTTTTGTGAAGTCTGTCTTGATTGGGTGGTTCGAGCTGGCAAGTGTGCATTTAGGTGAATTTCTAAATGCACACGATTACACGCCTTGCTTTAACGACGCCGCGATGAAGCCATCGAGGTCTCCGTCCAACACTGCCTTGGTATTACCCATCTCAAAATTGGTACGCAAATCTTTGATACGTGACTGATCCAGCACGTAGGATCTGATCTGATGACCCCAGCCTACATCGGTCTTGGTATCTTCGAGATTTTGCTTCTCGCTCATGCGCTTGCGCAATTCCAGCTCAAACAATTTTGCCTTCAACATCTCCCATGCTTCTGCACGGTTGCGATGTTGACTGCGATCATTTTGGCATTGCACCACGATGCCGGATGGGCCATGGGTCAGGCGTACTGCAGAATCAGTTTTGTTGATGTGCTGTCCACCGGCGCCAGAGGCACGGTACGTATCGACGCGTACATCGGCAGGATTGATATCGATCTCAAACGATTCATCTACTTCCGGATACACAAACAAGCTCGAGAACGAGGTATGGCGGCCGTTGGCAGAGTCAAAAGGTGACTTGCGAACTAGACGATGTACTCCGGTTTCTGTGCGCAAGAAGCCGTAGGCGTATTCGCCTTCAACCTTTAGCGTGGCAGTTTTAATGCCGGCAACCTCGCCATCGGATTGCTCCATGATCTCAACCTTGAAACCCTTGCGTTCGCAATAGCGCAGGTATTGGCGTAGCAGCATCGAAGCCCAATCTTGCGCTTCAGTACCACCGGCGCCAGCCTGAATATCGATGAAACAATTGTTCGGGTCCATAGGATTGTTGAACATCCGGCGAAATTCCATGCCTTCGACCAGTTCCTTCAAGGTCTGTGCGTCGCCTTCGATGGCGACTAAGGTATCTTCGTCGTTTTCTTCACGTGCCATGGCAAACAAATCGTTTGCATCTTTCAGATCGATGTCGATCTTGGTCAATGTGAAGACGATGGCTTCCAGCGATTTTTTTTCTTTGCCTAATTCCTGGGCGCGCTTAGGCTCTTCCCAGACTTTGGGATCTTCGAGTTCTGCGTTGACTTGTTCTAGTTTCTCTGACTTGACATCGAAGTCAAAGATACCTCCGAAGTTCGGCTTCACGACCAGTCAGGTCGATCAGCAGGTTGGAGATGCTATTGAGGCGTTCGGCTTCCATATGGGTCTTCTATAGTCTAAATAATCAACCTTCGATTATACCTTAGCAAGCCCAAGGACTTAAGACGGTCAAGATGTAAAACCGCATTATTGCCGTTTATCTTGCAGGTCTGCCCAAAAGATTGAGATATTGATATGCCTAAATGCTTACTAAGCATGGCGTTGGAAGTGCGAAGCGATCATTACTGTTTGGATGATCGCTTCTTGCGCTTTATGAATTATTACCAGACTGAGCTAGTTGTGGTGGGCTTGCAATTGCGATGACTTTCAAACCATTTGGCCAGGTGTTCTTTGAAACAGTTTGGGCAAATGTGATATTCAATTTGTTTTGACTGGCCACCATTTGGAAATGATTCTTCATCTTCAAACTGTATCTTGGTGGTAATTTTCTCGTGATCTTTGGTGCTCCAGTTTTCATCCCATTTTGATTCCGCACCGCAGACATCGCAGGTCAATCTATCAAAAACCTCTTCCGAGTGTTCCAGAATTAAGACCGTTTTCATATGCTTCATACTTGCCTCCTTTGGTGACTTGTAATGGAACTAGGGAAATGAAATCAGAGCCTGGAAATTGTACATCTCAGGCGTAAAAAATGTATGTTTTTTTACGCCCTTGTTATATTCGTATGATGCAACGGTGAAAACTATTTACGGCCAGTTTTTACCGTTGTTGGCTTTGCCTTGGGCGATCGAAACGCAAGAGCAGGGCGAGCGCCGACAATGGGTGCACCCGCTTTAATTTGTGTGGCTGGTTTTTTCCCATAAGTATTCATTTTTGGTGCGACGCTGCGAGAGCTATTGCCAGCATGGTTACTCGCATGACTGCCAGTATGGTTGCTTGTGCTATTGCTTGCCACACGACCTGTTTTGATCCCACTGGCTGGCGTGATCGCAACGATAGGTGCACGTGAGGAAATAAGGTGCTTCTCGCTGCTGCCGATGAGGTCTGCGCGTCCCATGCGTATTAATCCTTCACGTACCGTCTCCCAATTTTCCGGTGCGTGATAACGCAACAGCGCCTTATGGAATTTGCGGATTTTTCCGGAGCGTGCGGTTTCCACCACCTCAGAATCTTGCGTGACCTTTTTCAAGGGGTTTTTGCGCGTGTGGTACATCGTCGTTGCCAATGCCATAGGCGTAGGCATGAAGGTTTGCACCTGGTCGAGCTTGAAATCGTTTTTCTTCAGCCATAGCGCCAGATTCACCATGTCTTCATCGGTAGTGCCAGGGTGCGCCGCGATGAAATAAGGAATCAGATATTGCTCTTTGCCGGCCTCTTTTGAATACTTGTGAAACATCGCCTTAAACTCATCATAGGCGCCGATACCTGGCTTCATCATCTTCGACAAAGTGCCGGATTCTGTATGTTCAGGGGCTATTTTCAACAGGCCGCCAACATGATGGGTAACCAGTTCTTTCACATATTCCGGTGAGCGTACCGCCAAGTCATAACGCAAGCCTGAGCTGATCAAAATTTTCTTCACGCCGGGCACGGCGCGCGCCTTGCGATACAAGTTAATCAGCTTGCTGTGGTCGGTGCCGAGATTGCTGCAAATGGAGGGGTAAACGCAAGACAAACGACGACAAGATTCTTCGATTTTTTTATCCTTGCAAGCCAGTCGATACATATTCGCGGTCGGCCCACCCAGATCAGAAATGGTACCGGTGAAGCCCTTGGTTTTGTCGCGAATTTCTTCAATCTCGCGCAAAATCGATGGCTCGGAGCGGCTCTGGATAATCCGGCCTTCATGCTCAGTAATTGAGCAAAAAGTACAGCCGCCAAAACAACCGCGCATGATGTTGATTGAGAAGCGGATCATCTCCCAGGCGGGGATGCGTGCCTTGCCATAACTAGGATGCGGTGCTCTGGCGTAAGCACGGTCATACACTCCATCCATCTCATCCATGGCCAGTGGCAGTGGCGGTGGATTTATCCAGACATCGCGCTCGCCATGCGCTTGCGACAATGCTTTGGCATTGCCCGGATTGGCTTCCAGATGGAATACCCGCGAGGCATGAGCATACATCACCAGATCGTCCTTGATCGCCTCAAACGAAGGCAGGCGGATGACGGTTTTATTGTGCTTGTCACGCAGCATGGCTTGCCGCTCTTCACGGCTCATGATACGCACTGCCTGCTGCTTTACCACGTCGGTTGCAGGCGCAGTTTCAGTGGTAGAACACTTGGCGCCAGTCTCTGGAATCATTTCATATGGATTGGTCGGCCCCTCGATTTTTCCTGGTGTATCGAGTTTGATTGAATTGATTTCAACCCAATCTGACTCGGGCAACCAATTAGGTGGCGTCATAAACGCAGTGCCACGCAGATCGCGAATAGATTTGATCGGTTCGCCGGCAGCCAATCTATGCGTCAAACTAACCAATGCGCGCTCGGCATTGCCAAACAATAAAATATCCGCCTTGGAATCTGGCAATACCGACCGTTTTACTTTATCTGACCAATAATCGTAGTGCGCAATGCGGCGCAAACTGGCCTCGATACTACCTATGACGACATTGGTATCCGCATACGCCTCACGCGCGCGCTGTGCATACACGACCACGGCGCGATCAGGGCGCTTGCCAGGTTCACCATCAGGAGTATAGGCATCGTCCGAGCGGATTTTTCGATCAGCCGTATAGCGGTTCACCATGGAATCCATATTCCCGGCGGTGATGCCAAAGTACAGGTTTGGCCGACCCAGGGCGCGGAAGGCATCCGCTGAATGCCAATCTGGCTGGCTGATAATTCCGACGCGAAAGCCTTGCTGTTCAAGCAATCGTCCAACCAGGGCCATACCAAAACTTGGGTGGTCGATATACGCGTCGCCAGTGATCAAAATTACATCGCAACTATCCCAGCCAAGCGCCTCCATTTCAGACCTGGACATAGGTAAAAACGGTGCTGCATTGCTGCCACCGACGTCAGAGCGATAATGGGGAAATGAAAATAGATTTTGCGGTTTTGGATTCATACCCGCGATTTTACCTGAAACCCGAATTTCTCGCGCTAAGGTGTTGATAATGCGGGATATTTCTGGTTATTCAAACATTGAATTCGAAGATGATGATCACTACGTTGTCTTGATAATAAATGCAGTGATCTATTTGTCATCCTTAAGCATATATAATCCTAGCTTCCAATTTTCAATTAGATAAGTGAATATGACTCGATTAGCTCAAATATCTCGAATGATTTTTATTTCTTTCGGCTTGTTGCTCGTAAGTACGCATGTGTCTGCGGCAGACTCAGCTGCCATCCCTGAAAACACCAGTCAAAGTACGATTAATTTAGAAAATTCTGTCGTCAAGGTTTTTTCTACCATACGTGGCCCAGATCCCTTTAAGCCCTGGGGCAAGGCAGCGCCGCATGAAATTACAGGTTCTGGCGTGGTGATTGAAGGTAAGCGTATTTTAACCAACGCACATGTTGTGGGCTACGCTAGTCAAGTCCAGGTGCAGACCGGTCAGGCTGGCGACAAAGTCTCAGCTACAGTAGTTGCTGTGGCACGCGGAATGGATCTCGCGATCCTTAAACTTGATGACGAGTCGTTCTTTGATACGCACGCGGCGGTGGCACGCACCAGCAATTTGCCGCAAGTGCGCGATGCAGTGTTTGCCTATGGTTATCCAACCGGTGGCAATTCCTTGTCTATCACTAAGGGCATCGTGTCGCGGATAGAGTTTGTGAATATTCACGGTCCAGTTGAAGGCTTGCGCATACAGATAGATGCAGCGATCAATCCGGGCAATAGCGGCGGGCCAGCGATAGCGGGCGATAAAATGATAGGTCTGGCTTTTGCGGTGGCGACCAATGCGCAAAATATTGGATACATTATTCCGAATGAAGAGATCGAACTATTTTTACGCGATATCGCCGATGGTAGTTATGGCGGCAAACCAGTCATGCTCGATACGATACAGACCTTGGAAAATCCGGCAATGCGCGATTTCCTGAAGCTTGATAAATCGGTCGAGGGCGCTATCGTTCACCGGCCATATCAAGACATTGCAGCGTATCCATTAAAAGAATGGGATGTGATTACGCGCATCGGCGATTCGGCGATTGATAATCAAGGTATGGTTAAGATTAATGGCAATTTGCGGGTACGTTTTCAGTATCGTGTCCAACAATTGGTTGCCAATGGCAAAGTACCTTTGACCGTGAATCGTGGCGGCAAATCGATGAATATTCAACTGCCGGTTTTTTCTGGCCGGCCTTTGCTCATTCCTGATTTGAAAGGTGAATACCCTTCCTATTTTATTTACGGCCCAATTGTCTTCTCGCGCGCCACGAATGAGTTTCTTTCATTTATTTCCAGCAATGCGCCTGCCTTAAATGCCTACGCCTATAACGCTAGCCCCTTAATGACACGTCGTGGCGATATGCCCGATGTCAATCATGAAGAACTAGTCGTGATCAGTTCACCATTTTTACCGCATAAACTCGTTACCGGTTACAGCAACCGGTTTGGTTCGGTGATCCGCTCGATCAATGGCGTTTCTATCCGAAGCCTGCAACATCTGGTGAGTGTTTTACGCGATTTAAAGGATGACCTTGTTGTTATCCATTTTGATCAACGCAATGGTGAAACCATGGTATTGCCTCGCAAGCAAATGCAGGAGCAAACAGAAACCGTACTTTCGGACAATGGTATTCGTTCGCAAGGTACTGCTGACATGATGGCGGTGTGGAATAAGACCGCGAAGTAATTTTGTAGTGGTTCAAAATGGGAATAGCTTACTTCCATTATTATCCGACCAACGAACTGAAAGAATTTCGATATGTTAAAGAATTTTTGTACTCTTAGTTGTACAGCTGTATTTTCGATCGCATTGGCTGCTTGTGCAACTCCAGATACCAAGCAAAATACAGTGACTATCGAAAAAACAGTCACGACAGAGAAAACAGTGACTACCGAAAATAATTCCCCGGATGGCACCTCAAGCACAAGCACGACTTCAACTATAGACACGAAAATTGTCGGAGTCGTCACTTCACCTTTAGGCGATTTAAACTTGATACGCTCGGAGATTCCACCGGCCTTAATCGCGGCGGTTAAAGGACCTTATCTTGCTCTGGTTGATAAATCATGTGATGCAATCGCCAATGAAGTCAGGGCATTGGATAGTGCACTAGGGCCAGACCTTGACGCGCCCGCGGGTGTTGATCCAGATTTATTTGATAAGGGCTCGGCAGAGTTAGGCAACGCCGCTATGGGCGCCCTACAACGTACTGTAGATGGAGCAATTCCTTTTCGCAGCTGGATACGTAAATTCTCTGGCGCCGAAAAACATTCAAGAGATGTGGCGACTGCAGTTGCAGCAGGCATCGTACGCAGATCGTTTTTAAAAGGCCTGGGGCTAGCCAGCGCTTGTCAGGCGCCAGCAGCACCGCGTTACCCGGATAAATGATGCCAGGCCAAGAATATTGGCTTTAATCACCTAAATCAGCGCTTTCGCCCCAGATATTTTCAAATAGCATCTCCGTCAGCGGGCGGCGCTGATCCCATTGTTCTAGTTCCAGCATCGGTGCAGGATAAAATTGTTCGACTTCGCCCACGCATAGCAAGGCGATAGGCCGGCTGTCTGGCGGCATGTGCAATTTTTCTTTGACGACTTCCGGGTCAAACATCGATACCCAACCGACGCCGATACCTTCGGCGCGTGCGGCCAACCAGAAATTCTGGATCGCGCATGAGGCCGATGCGAGATCCATTTCTGGCATGGTACGACGCCCAAACACATGCTTTTCACGACCGTCCATTAAGGCGACAGCTATTAATTCGGCGCACGAGAGCATGCCTTCTACCTTGAGCTGCATGAAGGCGTCTGAGCGTTCATTCAGTGCCTTTGCTGTCAGCAGTCGTTCTTCATTGACATGCTGATGCAAATCGCGCCGTAACACTGGATCAGTGATCCTTAAAAAACGCCAGGGCTGCATATATCCGACGCTAGGTGCATGATGCGCGGCCTGAATAAAGCGCAAGAGTTGTTCGGGCGGGAGTGGTGTCGAGATAAAATGTCGCATATCTCGCCGCTCGTTAATGGCGCGATACACGCCCTGTATTTCCACCTCAGAAAATTGATGCGGATTTTTAGGAGAATTTGATACTTTATTCATTCCACATGTTCCACTAGTAGCTGCACCTTAGTCACACCGTTATATTCATTTGCATCCAAGCGAAACGCCACTTTCACTTTATCGCTAAAACTATCGGTATGGCCAAACCAGATCGCGTCGTAACGTAGTCCATTTTTTTCCAGCACCATTTTCAGATGCCGCTCTTTGAGTATGCGTTGCGAAATCAGTTTGAAGTCATCACAAAAAATCGGCGGCGCAAAGCCCTGGCCCCAGACCTGACTGGCGATCAAATCAATAAAGTCTGTCGTGAAGTAAGCTTCTTCCAATGCGCCATCGGTTTCTATGATGCGCTCTAACTGGTCCTGTTTTAGCCAGCTTTTTCCTACCGTTTCAAAGGCGGCTTGAAAGGCAGGGAAATCTTCGCTACGTATCGTGAGGCCGGCTGCCATGGCGTGACCGCCGAATTTTTGAATCAGCGTTGGCGCGTGTTTCGAGACCAAATCTAGAGCGTCGCGCAAATGAAAGCCGGGTATCGAGCGGCCTGAGCCTTTCATCAAACCTTCATCGCCTGGCGCAAAAGTAATAGTAGGGCGGAAGAATTTATCTTTCAGACGCGAGGCGACAATGCCGATCACACCTTGATGCCAGCCAGGGTCAAATACTGCAATGGTGTGGCTTGCTTCGGGTTTGAAATCATCGAGATGCAACAGCGCTACGTCTTGCATTTCGCGCTCGATGTCTTTGCGGTCGGCATTGATGCTATTGAGTTCTTGCGCGATTTGCCAGGCGCGCCCTTCGTCGTCCGTGGTTAAACATTCTATGCCCAGCGACATGTCGGCAAGACGTCCCGCCGCATTTAAGCGAGGACCCACTGCAAAGCCCAGATCAAACGGGCTGGCGTTACGCGGCTCGCGACCAGCCACGCGGAACAAGGCGGCGATACCCGCATGCATGCGGCCGGCGCGCATGCGCTTGAGCCCTTGCGCGACTAGAATGCGGTTATTCGGGTCAAGCTTGACGACGTCGGCGACGGTACCAAGCGCGACCAGGTCCAGCAGCGTGTCAAGTTTCGGCTGGGTCTGGCTATCAAATAGCCCACGCTTGCGCATCTCGGCACGCAATGCCAGCAAGACGTAAAACATAACTCCCACACCAGCCAGATTCTTACTCGGAAAACCGCAGTTAGGTTGATTTGGATTCACGATCACACTGGCGTCGGGCAAGGTATCGGCCGGCAAGTGGTGATCGGTAATCACGACCTGGATGCCGCGCGCGTTTGCCTCCGCCACGCCATCGATGCTGGCGATGCCATTGTCGACCGTGACGATGATATCCGGCGATTTTTCTTTTGCCGTCAGCGCCACAATTTCCGGCGTCAAGCCGTAGCCGTATTCAAAACGGTTAGGCACGATAAAGTCGACCACGGCACCGAGCATGCGCAAGCCACGCAGGCCTACCGCGCAGGCCGTCGCGCCGTCGCAATCGTAGTCGGCGACGATCACCATTTTCTTTTTCTGTGCGATCGCGTCTGCCAGAAAAATCGCCGCCTGTTCTATATGCAGCAGTGCCGTCGGCGCAATCAGTGAACTTAACTCGGTGGCTAGCTCGCTACTTTCTGATACGCCGCGCGCCGCGTAAAGTCTGGCGAGCACCGGATGCAAGCCACTTTGACGCAACATTTCAGATTGTCTGAACGAGTAGGGGCGAACACTGAGTCTAGTCATAATGATTCTGTCGTGGCGATAGAAAAGAGTTTGTCGATAGACGGGGGAGTCCAGAATTTCCAAAAACTTCTCGGTGTAAGCTCGAAACTCGTGAGGGTATTTGCATCGGTTGCGACTAGGCTTAAGCTGAGTATTTTTCTCTCTTTAAGGGCAAGTAATGCTGGAGCAAACCATGCAGTTTCCAGTCTTTGCATGGCATCGATCCATCCCGGCCAATCGTTGTTAAGTGCCGGTGCAATGAGAGCATCAAGATTTACGACTAGGGTCTCTTGAGGTTCAGTTTTGGCCATGACTTGAGCAAAAGATAGCGTCGCGTCTTGTATGCTTGGTGTTGTGACTAAATTCGCGCTGCCGCTATGCAGCCAGATTGAATTAATCAATGCATCACCGCGGGCTTCACGACTGACATTCACGTCGTTAATAAACCACGACATTTGTATTTCATTTTGTAACTTGCGCCAGAAAATTCCTAGATCACCTTTGGGCATCCAGATATCGATATTGTGACCGCAGGCCGCATCCATCGTGGATGTCTGTAATGCGTGCCACTCGTCGGCACGCAAAAACCAATTTTTGGCGTCGCCATACAGCAGAGTCTTGCCGACTTCTTCACACAAGGCTTTTGCCGGATCAAAGAGGGCATGCGCTTCGTCATCACTCATCGCCAATTTGCGCTGATCGGTCAACACCAAATGGTCACGCGCAATGTGGATATGCACCGGGCTCAGCGTGAACCAAAACCCCTCGGTTGGTGTCAGACCGAAAGCTTGCATTTTATTGTGGGTAATCGCAGGACTATTTTGTTTTAGGTTCGAAAGCGGCGTTGTAGTGTCATCTATCGACATCAGCCCGGCCAGCAAGGATTCGTGCGGTAGTAAACGAGAAAAATCCTCAGTAACTCGAGTCTGGCCTTGTTTTGATAGGGCAATTAGCCTGGCAAGTGCCGGTGTTTGCAGTTCGCTTAAGATATCGGCGGTCATAGCCGCCGGAGGAATACTGAAGGGAAGAATAATTTGTAAATGGCTCATAGCGATATTGTAGGGCATTGTGTGGCAAACTAGCGTCCTGCCAAAATTTGCATTAACTTAAATTAAAGACTTTTGTGAAAAATCTCCCCTTTGAATGGCTGGTCGGTCTGCGTTATACCCGCGCCGGGCGGCGTAGTAGCCGCAATAGTTTCATTTCTTTTATCTCTTTAATCTCAATGGCTGGTATCGCCTTAGGTGTCGCAGCGTTGATCGTGGTACTTTCTGTGATGAACGGTTTTCAGAAAGAAGTGCGAGACCGTATGCTATCGGTCTTGCCGCATATCGAAGTTTTTGACACCAGCGGCGCGCTGTCGGATTGGCAAGCCACTTCCTTGCAAGTGCAGCAGAATAAAGCGGTGTTAGGCACCGCACCGTACGTTGATGCGCAGGCCATGATTATTAATGATGGCGTGATGCGCGGCGTGATTTTGCGTGGCATCTTGCCGGAAGAGGAACCAAAGGTTTCGATTGTGGCTAGCAAAGTGAAAGCCGGAAAACTTAGCGACTTGCGCGCGGGCGAATTCAATATTATTTTGGGGATAGAGCTGGCGCGTGCCATGCATGTAGGCATCGGCGATAAAGTGACACTGGCCGCGCCAGAGAGTCAGTTGACACCGGCCGGGATGGTGCCGCGCTTAAAAGGTTTTACCGTGGTGGCCGTGTTTGAAGCGGGGCATTTCGAATTTGATTCTGGCATGGCATTTATCCATATCAGCGATGCCGAGAAATTCTTTCGGCAATCGGCACCAAGCGGGATACGTTTGCGGATTCAAGACATGCTACAGGCACCGCAGATTGCCCATGAACTGCGCAATAGCTTGCCGGAAAACCTGATTCCGCGCGATTGGTCTCAGCAAAACTCCAACTATTTTGCCGCGGTTAAAACCGAGAAAACCATGATGTTTATTATCCTGACCTTAATCATTGCCGTGGCGGCGTTTAACCTGGTGTCGACCTTGGTCATGACCGTGACCGAGAAGCAAGCCGATATCGCCATCTTGCGTACCTTGGGCGCATCGCCATGGTCAATCATGAAAATTTTTATGATTCAGGGCGCACTGGTTGGCATGTTAGGTACTGCCCTTGGCGTCGGTTCCGGCATTCTAGTTGCACTGAATATCGACGTGATCGTGCCATTAATTGAACGAATCTTAGGCATACAATTTCTGGCGAAGGAAGTCTATGTGATCAGCACTTTACCTTCTGATTTGCACTGGTCAGATGTCTGGACGATAGGCGGCGTGGCGCTGGTTCTGGCGTTTTTAGCCACCATTTACCCAAGCTGGCGCGCTGCCCGCGTAAAACCTGCGGAGGCACTGCGCTATGAATGACGCTATGAATGACACCATGAAAAATAACATCGTCCTTTCGTGCTCGAATTTGGGTAAGACTTTTACCCAAGGCGACTACTCGGTCAAGGTATTGAGTCATATCGAGCTCAGCGTCAAAGCAGGCGAGCGGGTCGCCATCGTCGGCGCCTCGGGTTCAGGTAAATCAACCCTGTTGCATTTATTGGGTGGCCTGGATACACCGACTACCGGAAATGTCATTTTGCAAGGACAGGATTTCGCTAGTCTGGGCGAAGCCGCCCGCGGTGATCTGCGCAATAGTTCATTGGGATTCGTATATCAGTTCCATCATTTGCTGCCAGAGTTTTCTGCCTTGGACAACGTCGCGATGCCTTTGTTGATACGCCGGGTGAAACGCGCAGATGCGCAAGAAGCGGCACGGATGATACTTGCGCGCGTAGGTTTATCGCATAGAGCATCGCACGTACCGGGTGAACTCTCTGGTGGTGAGCGCCAAAGGGTGGCGCTGGCACGCGCCCTGGTGACACAACCAGCCTGCGTGCTGGCGGACGAGCCTACCGGCAATCTTGACCGCGGCATCGCCGACCAGATTTTTGCCTTGATGTTGGAATTGTCCGGTACGCTCGGAACCGCGTTTGTCATCGTCACACATGATGCAGAATTGGCAGGGCGCTGTGACCGGATCCTGCGCCTCGCTGAGAATGGCTTGCTTGCTGCTTAAATATGAGGTCGAAAAAAATCGGGTCAGGTATTTGATGTGTTATCAATACCTGACCCGATCTATATTCAGTTTTTAGGATGCGCTGGATTTACCGAGTCCTCGATAACTTACTTATTCCTCGTCGTCAAACTCTTCCGCCAAATTCTTCCACCCGTGCTTTTGCGCAAAAGCGCAAAACTCTTCCGGCGCTTCCAGCACGATTAATTTTCTTTCTTGAAGGCCAAGGTCGCCGTGACCAAAATCTGGCCCTACGTAACCAAGGCTACGTAACTTAGCCATGATGTGGCCGAGCAGCACCTTGTCTTTGCATAAGCTGTTTTCAATCGGGCCAGAAAAATCGACATATACGTCGATGATGCCGTAGCCTTCATCAAAAATGCGTATACCTTTGACCTCGTGGTTGGTTCCTGATGAGTCGGTCGTTTTGAACGGGCCGCTAAGATGAATGTCGCTGTCGTTATTGGTAGTCATTTTATCGTGTAGCTAGAGTGTCGAGGCGATTATCTTAGCACGGCAGGCGCTGTGTATTCGAGTTCTTGCCGCGGAATATGCGGCAAATTTAGCATGCCATTACGCCTGCGGCTTCACCTGATTGCCAGCTGCATCAATCACCGCTTCGCCATCTTCCTTGCTGAACGCTGCTTGTTGCGGCAATGGCAATATATCCAACACGAGTTCAGAAGGGCGGCACAGGCGCACACCCATTTCGGTGACCACCAAAGGGCGGTTGATCAAGATAGGTGTGGCAACCATGGCGGCCAGCAAAGCGTCGTCGGACAGGTTCATGTCATCGAGTCCCAATTCAGCAAAAGGCGTACCTTTTTCACGAATCGCTGCGCGCACGCTGAGACCTGCTTTGGCGATCATCTCGCGCAGAACTTCTTGCGTTGGTGGCGTTTTTAGATAGTCAACGATGATGGGCTCGACGCCGGTATTGCGTATCAAGGCCAGCGTGTTACGTGATGTGCCGCAGGCAGGATTGTGATAGATGGTAATCGTCATATAAATACACTAGTGTCCGGTTAAAAATCGAATAAATTCAATTGGTTAGCGACAGGTGTTGT
>JAZJYB010000069.1:0-20655 GCA_040390685.1 Pseudomonadota bacterium
TGATCTACGAGATGGTCCGTTGGTTTGACAAATATGTGAAGAACCCTTAACGCTAGCGCTGAAACCCAGTAAATTTTGGTGAGCGAAAAAAGCCCCAGATCAAGCACAGATCTGGGGCTTTTTTAGCTCTGGCCTGGATCCTTCTTGAGCATTTTCTCAAGGAGGTATTTGCTGTCGTAAAACATCGACATTGTAATGTTAAAAAAGCACGCAATTGCGTTTCAGCCTTTTTCAATTTATAATGGTAATCATTCTCATTTGCGTTCTGACAAACTCTTCTTGAAATCAGGCGCAGCCATTTATTTTGGACTCTCCGGATGTTTATCAATAAAAATTCGTATCAGCGTATTCATACATCTTTATTTACTGCAAAATTCCTTAGCGTCTGTGCGCTTACTTCATTGAGCGTATTGAGCGCCTGTGGCGGTGGATCAAGTTCATCTTCAAGTAGTGCGACCATCGATCAGCAACTCAGCGCACAAGCTGCCGTCGGTGAAAAAATCTTCAAGGATGTCAGCCTTTCTGCCTCGGGCAAAATGTCTTGCGCCACTTGTCACGATCCGGCCAATGCGCACGCGCAGACAAATAATCTGGCGGTGCAAATGGGTGGTGCGAATCTGGATGTGCCGGGCTTTCGTGCCGTGCCTTCGCTGCGTTACCTGAATTTGACTCCGGCTTTTTTCTTCGCAGCCGATGGCACACCCACTGGTGGTTTTACCCGTGACGGCCGGGCGCAAACTCTGGCGCAGCAGGCAGAGCGGCCGTTTTTCGCGCCGCATGAAATGGCGAATCTGGATAAGGCCGATGTGATTGCCAAGTTGCAGCGTGCGCCGTATGCAGGCGAATTCAAGCAAGTGTTTGGGAATACGATTTTCGCTCAGGCCGAGCTGGCCTTTGATCGCCTGCAATTTTCCTTGCAGCAGTATCAAAAGGAAGACAGTAAATTTCATTCTTATGATTCCAAGTACGACCAGTTTTTGGCAGGAAAAGTCAAGCTAAGTGAGGCCGAGTTGCGCGGCCTGGCGCTGTTCAATAATCCAGCCAAAGGCAATTGCGCCGGCTGCCACAGTAGCAGCAAAGGCAGTGACGGCGCTGCACCTTTGTTCACGGATTTTACTTATGACAATCTGGGCGTGCCACGTAACTATGCGATTGCCGCAACTGCTGATGCAAATTATTTTGACCTGGGTTTGTGTGGCCCGGATCGCACCGACTTAACGGAGCGCAAAGACTTGTGTGGCGCTTTCAAGGTGCCGAGCTTGCGTAATGTCGCGACCCGCAAAGTGTTTTTTCACAATGGCCGCTTCAATTCCTTGACAGACGCGGTGAGTTTTTATGTGCGGCGCGATACCCAGCCGCAAGAATGGTATCCGGCCGCAGCAGATGGCAGCATCCTGAAATTTAATGACCTGCCCGCCGCTTACCTCAATAACGTCAACACCACTGAAGCGCCATATAACCGCAAGCTTGGCATGAGTGCCGCTTTGAATCCGGATGAAGTTGCGGATGTGGTCAAGTTTCTTGGCACGCTCAACGATGGCTATAAAAACTAATATCAACAAATTCAACCTTAAATCTACTGAAAGAAAATCATGAAAAAATCCCTGATTGCCCAAGCTCTATGTATCGCATTTATCGGCACAGCTGTCTCCGCACCGGCACACGCCGGCGAGGCGGAACTTCTGCAAAAAATTGAGAAACTGGCAGCGGAACTTGATGCGATCAAGGCCGAGTTAGTCGCCAGCCGCAAGAAGACTGACACCGTCGTGCAGAAGCAAGAAGCCCTGGCTGTTACTCTTGCGGCGCTTCCAGCAAATACGCCTGCGCCTGTTGCAGCAACTGCGATTGCGGCTGCGCCACAAACTGTCATCAGCAGTTATGGTGAAATGAGTTACACACGCCCGCGTGATGCCAGCAACCAGGCGCAGACGGATGTCGGTCGCGCAGTGTTGGGTATCACCCATCGCTTCGATGAAAAAACCAAAATGGTGGCCGAATTTGAATGGGAACATGCGGTAACCGCAGCGGAAGATCAAGGCGAGGCAGCTGTTGAGCAATTGTATGTCGAGCATGAATTTAGCAACGGCTTGCGCGCCAAAGCTGGTCTCTTCCTGATGCCAGTGGGTTTGCTCAACACCAGCCACGAGCCGACTGCGTACTTCGGCGTACACCGCAATTTTGTCGAGACAGCAATCATCCCTACAACCTGGCGTGAAGTCGGCCTCGGCCTCTCTGGCGCCTACGACAATGGCCTGAGCTGGGATGCCGGCCTCACCACTGGTTTTGATCTCACTAAATGGGATGCGGCAGCGTCGGAAGGCACAGAATCACCGCTGGCCAGCATCCATCAGGAAGGCCAACTCGCCAAGTCACATGACTTGAGTATGCATGCCGCTGTCAACTGGCGCGGCGTCCCCGGCCTGTTGCTCGGTGCCTCGGTATTTAGCGGCAAGGCCGGTCACGCCACTACCGATTTCGCCGCTAACGATGCGCGCGTCACCTTGTGGGACATGCATGCACGTTACACTCCGGGCAACTGGGATCTGTCCGCTTTATATAGCCGTGGCAGCATCAGCAATACCGATGCCTTGAACCTGACATTTGCCGGAGAGCCGACCCCGGTTCCGTCCTCGTTCTACGGCTGGTATGCGCAGGGTGCCTACAAAATCTGGAGTACGAATGACTACAGCCTGACTCCGTTCGTCCGTTACGAGCAATTCAATACCGCAGCGAGCTATAGCGCAGTACCGCAGGGCCTGGGCGTGCCTGCAGCAACAGCTGAAAAAGTCACGACCTTCGGTGCCAGTTTTCGCATCGGCGAAGGCGTAGTCTTGAAAGCCGATCTGCAAAAATTCAAACGCGACAGCAGCCTCGACCGTTTTAATCTTGGTGTCGGTTATTCGTTCTAAAATGGCAGTATGAAAACAAGCGCGCCTTTAGTTTTATCAGTCTTAACTTTGCCGCTGGCGCTTGCCAGTGGCAGCGCTTTTGCGACGCAATATCTGAGCCTGGAGCAGGCGCAGCAAGTAATTTTTCCTGAGGCAAATGTCTTCAAGCCGGTGACAGTTTCGCTGAATCTGGAGCAGATGCAGCAGGTAGAAAAACTCGCGGGCTTACCGGCGCGCTCGGTGGCCTGGCGTGTGATTGCCGCCTATCAGTCTGACAAACAAGGCGACAAACTGCTCGGCCATATCGTGCTCGACGAGGTGATCGGCAAGTTTGAACTGATCTCGTATGCCGTTGGTCTTCAGCTCGATGCCAGTGTGCGGCAAGTGGAGATTTTGGCTTACCGCGAGAGCCATGGCTTTGAGATCAGGAATGCGAACTGGCGCAAACAGTTTGTCGGAAAAAATGCTAGCGCGGGTTTGAAAGTTGGCGAAGGCGTGGCGAATATCAGCGGCGCCACTTTGTCTTGTGCGCATGTGACCGATGGCGTGCGGCGCATCGCGGCCATCGCCCAGGTCGCGCTGAAGAAATAGATCATGATGCGGCGCGCGCAACCGTGGTTGGGGACGCTAGTCGAGATTAGTATCAGCGACGATCTTGCCGCGCCGGTGTTGCAACAGACGTTTCAGGCAGCCTTCGCGGCGATTGCGCAGATCCATGGCCTGATGAGTTTTCATGCGCCGGATAGCGATGTCAGTCGCATCAACCAGGCCGCAGTCGGGTCGCAGCTCACGCTGAATCCACATACCTACACAGTGATCGCCGCTGCGCTGAAATTATCTGAAGCCAGCGCGGGTTTGTTTGATATCCGCGTCGCTGGTCGATTAGTGGAATGGGGCTATTTGCCACAGCCTGAAGCCACGCACACAACAGTTTTACCATATCAGTCGCAGGCAATCGCCTGGCGCTTACTGCCGGATTCCCGTCTAGAAAAATGCCGCAATGACTGGCTCGATCTGGGCGGCATCGCCAAAGGTTATGCAGTCGATCAGGCCATACTCGTGTTGCAGCAAGCCGGCATCGAGCAAGCCTGCGTGAATGCCGGTGGTGATCTGCGCGTGATCGGTGTACAGGCGATGGAGATCGCCATCCGCGATCCCGCCGCACCACAGAGCATGGCGGGGTCAGTCACTGTATGCAATCAGGCATTCGCCACTTCAGCCAGCTATTTCTCGACCAGACTTTTTGGCGAACAAGCGGTCAGCGCCTTGCTGCACGGTGGTACTGGCATCGCCTTGACAGAGCCGCGCAGCATCAGCGTGCGCGCACCGGAATGCCTGTGGGCCGATGGCCTGACCAAGATAGTCGCGGCCAGCGGCAATGCGCAGCATGCATGTTTAGATCTATTTTCAGCAGAAGCTTTTATAATCTCGCCTTCACTTTAGATAAAAGCATCATGCGCAACCATAGTAACCACAAAACGAGTTTGCATCACCCGGCTTTGCATAAGCATCGCGCGCCGCATTTCAAGCTGGAGCGCTGGCACCGCTGGTCCATGTACGCGGTGGTGGCGGCACTGACACTGTCCGGTATGGTCTGGCTGATCGCGCATTTTTTCTTGCGCGTCGCGAATGAATTTGGCGAGAGCGTGCACCCGTGGGAACATCCCGCGATACAAATCCACGGTGCACTCGCCATGCTCAGCTGTCTGCTGATTGGCAGCCTGTTTCATTTGCATATGCGGCGCGCACATAGAGCCAAGCGCAATCGCGCCAGTGGCTGGAGCATGATCACTTTGATGCTGAGCCTGATTGTCAGCGGCTATGCTTTATATTATCTGGCCAACGACAACACGCACTTGATCTGGTCAAGCCTGCACTGGATCTTGGGCCTGGGCTTGCCGGCCTTGCTGGCCTTGCATATTTATCTGGGACGCCAATCGCACTCTAATGACTGAGTGCTTGCCGAGCTTAAATCGTCAAAGTTCACTCACAAAATTATCTATGATTACTTGCTTAAATTGTGCCAACAATTATGACAGTGCATTCTGCGATGTCTGCGGACAAAATGCCGCAACACGTCGCTTTGGGACCAAAGAATGGCGACAAAAATTACTGCACAAAACGCCGAATGGCGGCAGCGGATTTTTGTTAACGCTAAAAACCTTGTTGATAAGGCCCGGCGATGCCATTCGTGAATACCTTCAAGGGCAACGCAAACTTTTACTTAGCCCGTTTTCATACATGCTCATTTTGTGTGGGCTGTACATCGCAGTCAGCCAATTTTTTGAGCCACCTGTCAAACTGACCAAGAGTCTCACCACGCTACAAGAATCATTGCAATACATCGAAGCAAACTACACAAAATTAATTGTCATCGCAATGATCATACCCATGACCTTGGCGACGTATTTAACGTATTTCAAATCGGGTTTTAACTTGACGGAACATTGCGTTTTAAATGCCTATCTGATGGCTCAACTTCTGATCGTAGATATTATTTTAGTCGTGCTTACAGCGACCAATCTAAGCAACAAGCATACGTTTGGTTTCATGGTGATTGAAATGACACTCAAATTCCCATATTGGATATGGACATATTGGAATTTTTTCAAACCTAAAAAGCGACTTTGGGGAATTCTTCAAGTTACTTTTTCTGTAATCTTTTCTGGAATCTTCTTGAATATTTTGTTGACGGGTGTTGCATTTATTTTACTCAAATCAACTCACGTGCATTAGGGCCAAGCGCAATTGTGCCAGTGGCTCGATCTTGAGCTTGCTGGCCTTGCATATTTACCTGGGACGCAGGGCATTACCGTAGCTTGCGCGGGAATTACTTTGCGCTAAAACAAGTTTAAGCGACACGGACAGCGCTGTGACTTGCCTCTGGCGCGAGATCTGGACCATTATATTGTCAGCGCCTAGACAATATGGAGCACACGCCTTGAGCTCGTCCGAACAATTATCGCCACTAGTAAAGATCCCGGCTCTGCCCTGGCTGGCACGCCTGCATCCCGGTTTGTTTGGCATTCCACTGGGGCTGCTTGGCCTATCCTCCAGCTGGCACCATCTAGCTGGTTTTGGCGCGGAATTTTCAGCCACTGTTGCACAAGGGTTATTGCTGCTGGCTTTGCTCATCCTTGCTGTCTTGTTGCTGTTGTCGACGCTTAAATTGATCGTATTTCCAACGGTATTCAAGCAGGAATTTACCCATCCGGTGTTGGGCGCCTTACTCGCCTTGATGCCGGTAGCCTGTCTGGTGGCAGTGGTGATTTTGCGGCCGGCACATCCAGAATGGCAATTTATTTCCTGCGTGGTGATCAGCCTGTGCTTGATGCTGCAAGCGGCGATCGCCTGGCAGATCGTGGCGCAATTATCCACCGGCCAGATGCCGGCCGAATTGATCAGCCCGGCCTTGTATGTACCGATCGTGCCGGGTGGTTTTGTCGGCGCCATGGCCTTGAATGCGATAGGTTTGCCCGGCTTTGCCATGCTATTAATGGGCATGGGATTGGGCGGTTGGGCCTTGTTGGAAATGCGTATTTTGAACCGGTTGTTCTCCGGCCCCTTGCTGCTGGGTTTGCGTCCCACCTTGGGGATAGAAATCGCCCCGGCAGCAGTCGGCAGTCTGGCAGTGGCGACGCTTTGGCCAGACTTACCGGCCGATTTTCTCATGATCGGCCTTGGCATCGCCAGCGGACCGATGCTGGCGGTACTGACACGCTGGCGCTGGTGGAGTGCGACGCCGTTCTCGGCAAACTTCTGGTCGTTTTCATTCCCGCTGGCGGCGATTTCCGCTAGCGTGGTAGAAGCCGTGCGACGCGGTGGTTGGCCACCAGCGGTCGCTTATGCTGCGGTCATACTGGTCAGCTTTCTGGTGCTGTTTTTGGCCGTGCGTACTTTGATCCTATTGCTGACTGGACGTTTGCTGCCGCAAAATTAAGAGAGTGGGCCGTTCAGACGGCCGTATTCCGCCATTTCGCGGATCAGCCGTACCGTGTCGATATCGGCTTCCTGATACGCTGAACGGCGATATTCGTTATACATTTCATTCGCTGCGTCTTCTTGCGCAGTATGCCCATCGTCATAGGCAAACCGGACAAATAGCGCATCTGGTGAAGGTTCATCTATGCTCATGTGCAAGGACGATTCTGGGATTTCGTTTTGCGCCGCCACCGCGTAATGCACATGCTCCAGATGCACCAGGCTCACCTGGTCCACCACGATCAACTCACCATAACGTATCGTGCGCGTCATGCTCACTTCAGTGCGGTCGGTGATGCTGACCTCATCGATATATTCCATAAACAGCTTCGGTGATTCCGCCCGCAACACCAGGCCGCGCCAGAGTTGCTCGCGGGTGATGACTTCGGTGAGCGAGTTGGTGAGATCGTTGATTTCTATCAGGTGTTCAAATTTCATAAAATGCCTTTTTTCGAATGCGATAGTTTACTCCGCTTGCGGCAGATGTTGTTCAAAAACGATGGTCGATGATGTGGTCTATTTTGCATTTAATCCAATTTCGGATCGCACGTCGTACAAGTTACAATAGCGCCTGCCAGTTTTTTCGGATGTTCTCCGCTTTTCTCTCATGTCCCACGGTCTCAACCAGCCCCAGCGCGATGCAGTTAATTATATGGACGGCCCCTGTCTGGTGCTGGCCGGTGCTGGCTCGGGCAAGACGCGAGTAATTACGCAAAAAATCGCGAACCTGATCGAGATGCATGGCTACGATCCCAAGCACATTGCCGCTTTGACATTTACCAACAAAGCCGCGCTGGAGATGCAGGAGCGTATTGCCAAATTGCTCAAGGAGCCACGGCAAGCGAAGAAACTGACGGTCTCGACCTTCCATTCGCTAGGTGTAAAGATTTTGCGCCAGGAGGCGAAAGAGCTCGGCCTGAAGGACAGATTTTCCATCATGGATAGCGACGATTGTTTTTCGCTGGTGCAGGATCTGGCGATCACCACCGACAAGCAGTTGATACGCCGCATTCAGGGCGATATGTCGCTGTGGAAGAATGGCCTGATCGATCCCGAGCTGGCGCTCAGCCAGGCCAAGGATGAAGAGGAGGCGATCTCGGCGCGGATTTACCGCAGTTATGTCGCGACGCTTTCGGCCTATCAGGCGGTGGATTTTGATGACTTGATACGCCTGCCGGTCGAGCTGTTTCGCCAAAATGAGCAGGTGCGTGACAAGTGGCAGCGCCGCCTGCGTTATTTGCTGGTCGATGAATATCAAGACACCAATACCTGCCAGTACGAACTGGTGAAACTCCTGGTCACCGGCATCGGCAAGAAGCCGATGTTCACCGCGGTGGGCGACGATGATCAGGCGATCTATGCCTGGCGCGGCGCGACCATTGAGAATTTGAAAACTTTGGGGGTGGATTTCCCCGATCTGAAGTTGATTAAGCTCGAGCAAAATTACCGTTCCAGCACGCGCATTTTGCAGGCGGCAAACGCGGTGATCGGCAACAATCCAAAATTGTTCGACAAAAAACTTTGGTCCGAACACGGTCTCGGTGACCCGGTCAAAGTGCTCGGCATGCAGGACGATGAGCAGGAAGCCGACCAGATCGCCATCATGATTTCTGCGCACCGCTTCGAGCGCCGCGCCAAGTGGTCGGACTATGCGATTCTGTATCGCGGCAACCATCAGGCGCGCGTGATCGAGAAGGCCTTGCGCAAGGAGCGCATCTCATACACCATCTCGGGCGGGCAAAGTTTTTTCGATAAGGCTGAGATCAAGGACATCATTTCTTACCTGCGTCTGATTGCGAATCAAGATGACGACCCGGCCTTTATCCGCGCCATCACCACGCCGAAGCGCGGGGTCGGCCAAGCCACGCTGGAAGTGCTGGGCGCTTTCTCTGGTCAGTGGCAATGCTCGCTGTTTGAGGCGGTGTTTAAGGGCGGCATCGAAGCTAAACTCAGCGAACGGCAGCTGCGCCCTCTGCGCGATTTTTGCAATTTCATCAACCAGGTCGAGGCGCATGCGCACCGCGAAGGCCATGCGGCGGAATTGCTCGATGACTTGATGAAAGAAATCAATTACGAAGGCTATCTCTACGATAATTTCGATGACCGCGCGGCACAGGGCAAATGGCAAAACACGCTGGACTTCACGCAATGGCTGAAGGAAAAAGGCAACGGCGGCAAGGAGGGCACCGACGATCACCGCAGTCTGTTAGACCTGACCCAAATGGTGGCCTTGATGACGATGATGGATGGCAAGGACGAAGAGCCCGATGCTGTCAGGATGTCCACGTTGCACGCCTCGAAAGGGCTGGAATTTCCGCACGTATTTCTGGTCGGCGTCGAAGAGGGTATTTTGCCACACAAGGGTGACCCGGATGCGCCAGTGGAAACCATTGCCGCCCGCATCGAGGAAGAGCGCCGCCTGATGTATGTGGGCATCACGCGCGCCCAGCGCAGCCTGCATATCACCTGGTGCAAAAAGCGCAAACGCGCCGGCGCGCCGGTACATTGCGACGTCTCGCGCTTCATTAAGGAGATGCAGCTCGATGTCGGTGATGCAGTGCCAACTGAGGCAGAGACGATTACGCCGCAAAATAGATTGGCAAACCTGAAGGCTTTGCTGAGCCGGCCTAAGGAAGGGACTTAATTAATCGGCTAAATACGGATTTAACTGAGATTTCAATAAGTACAGCCGCAATACGGCAATAAAAAAACCCGCCGAAGCGGGTTTTTTGTCAGTGCAATTTTTTACTTAGGCTTTTTTGCTTTTACGTGCAAAAGCCAAGCCGGCTAAACCAAGACCAAACAAAGCCATGCTTGCTGGTTCTGGAACGTCATTGGAGGCAACGCGGACCAGGAATGTTTCTGACCAAAGACCGTTGCGGTGATTCGCATCAAGTGCTAAAGGCGAATGCCAGATCCAACCACTGGTGACATCGCTGAAATCGCAATGATTATGCGCAGTACTGAAATAAGCCGAAGCGCATTTTACGCCGCCACTTGGTAAAGTGAATGCAGATTGCAACGCTGCGATATTGGCAAAACTTGCCAGCCATTGTGCATCAGAAGCAAAAACGAAACCGTTGCTTAATTGAACTACACCGCAGCTTGGGCTTTGACCAGCACATGGTGCTGCATATACCCACTCAAAACCACCTGCATTAACAACCAATGCAGCATCTGGCTCTTGTCCTAACATAGAGACTGCATGGGCGCTGCCAACAAATGAAACTGCTGCGATTGCAGCTAAGGCTAATTTTTTTAACATGATATTTTCCCTTTTGTAAAAATTTTTATGGATTTTTGATTTGTAGCAAGTTTCTAATTTGAGAACTCCGGCAATCTAAAGCAGGATTTGTGCCAGTTTCAGTGAAATATTTTTTATTGTTTGAAATCAATTTGTTACAGGCAACTTATTGAGCTGGTTATTCTCACGAATAATTCAACTGTAAAATAAATCGACAATAGTAATATTAAAAAAATTAGTTTTTTACAAATTTAAATTTGCAAAAACTTAAGTAAGCTATTTCTAAATAGACCCGGAAATTTTCCTCAATCATGTCGATATTTAGGCAAGCTCTACAGCCTATTTATGAATGCCATAAATAAAGGCCTGCTCTGGCATACTGTCAGACTAAATTTTTAATTCATCAACTCGACATTAATAACATTTATGCAAACAAAAATTTATTCCTCGAATAAAATTTTCCGCCCACTAGCCGGTATCCTGATGCTCTTCGTTTTGACGCTGACAAGCACATTGGTTCTTGCGCGTAGCGTTTCCGGTCATGAGGCTAAAGGCCTGCTGTTCGAAATAAAATCAAATAGCAATACCATTTATTTATTCGGCTCCATCCATCTGGCCAAAGCGGATTTTTATCCGCTAGCGCCACAGGTGGAGCAGGCCTATGCGCAAGCGGAGACCGTCGCAGTTGAAGCGGATGTGACTAATGTTGAGGCAAATAAAAATGCCATGCCATTGATGACTTATGCCATGCCAGATAAATTGCAGGATCACCTGACACCTGCCACCTGGCAAAGCCTGCAAACCATTTCGGGTCCGGCGACAGAGCAGTTTCAGGGTTTCAAGCCGGCGGTGGTGGCGATGCATTTATCGATGGCTGTATTTACGCAGCAAGGATACGATCCGGCATATGGTGTCGACCTGCATTTCATCCATCGCGCCAAAGCCGATCAGAAAAAATTAGTCGAGTTGGAGAGCGTCGCATTTCAGGCATCGATGATGGCAGCTTTAACGGATGAGGAGGGTGATGCGGTCCTCAAGCAGAGCCTGGAGGCATTGAATAGCGGGGAGGCCTTGCGTGATACCGAGAACATGATCGCATTCTGGAAAACAGGGGATGCCAATGGATTGGCAAAACTATTGAATGAGGTGGCAAATAAAATCGCAGCCACAAATAAGCTCATGAAATTATTGCTCGATGACCGTAATGTCGCGATGACAGAAAAAATTAAGCGCCTGCTGGTCGATGGTGATAAGGCCTTTGTGGTGGTCGGTGCCGGTCATCTTAGCGGCGCTAATAGCATCGTCGATTTACTCCGAAAACAGGGCGTGCAAGTGCGCCAGTTACCATGAAGAGTGTCGTTATTACGCCGGAACATCCCTGGGTTTCGCTGGAGACGATCCAGGATGTGGAGGCCTGGATGGACCTGAACGATAGAGAGTTACAGCAACTTGTCGGTAACAAGCACACAGTTGGGCATGGCATCTGCTTTAGCCTGTTGCATGGTGGCGAGATTTACCTGCATACCAATTCGGATGGCGATCTTTTATTGGACGTCACGCCCGAAGCAGAATGGAGTGCGCCGGTCATCAGTGCCACTACGCAAGTGGCGGCGCCACGAGGGCAAATCTGGATCTTGCCGCAGCATGTTCTTTTGCAATTAATTTTAGGTTTGAATACGCTAGTGGCATCGAGTCGCTTGGTGCTTAGGCATGAATTTCGATTGCGCAAGTAGACTTTTTTCCTGAATAAATTTGCAATTGTGTTTAATTTGGCGGCGCTTGCGGTATTACTTTTGCTTGCAATTTTCTGGTGGAAAATGTGGCGATAGCGGAGTAATCTGGTTTTGGAAATGGGCATTTGTACGTAACTATTTTGCCATTATTTTTTACCAGCATGTCTTTGACGAGACCACGATGAGCCTTCTGCGCGTGCGATTTTTATTCACCTCATTGTTCACGTTAATGAGCGTGACTATCGCCTTGTCTGCCTGCGGCGGTGGCGGTAGTGGAGGTGCTAGCGGCGACACAATTATTGCGCCTGTGCCGGTCTTGTCGATCAGTGCGGTGACGCCGCTCAGCGCCTACTCCGGTGAAACCCTGCAAGTGCAAGGCTTAGGCCTGAATCGTGTGAATAAGGCTTTGATCAGTGGTGTCGCGGGAAGTATCTCTGCACAATCGAGTACGCAATTGAGCTTCGTGGTTCCGACTGGCGCACTCTCTGGCGTGGTTGAGTTGCAAGCGCCCGGCTCAGTGGCCTTGTCACTTGAGCGCGTGACTATTCTTAACTCGCCTGCCGTCAGTGGCATGAGTCCGGTGATAGCAAAGCCCGGTGATAGCGTCACAATTTCTGGCAGTAATCTGGATCAGGTACGCGAGGTCCGCATCAATGATCTCTTGCTTACCCTGACGCAAAAGACCGCAACACTGTTGAGTTTTATTGTCCCTGCTGAAGCGCGTAGCGGCTCGGTGAAACTAATGTATGGCAACGCTTTGTTTTTGCAGGTGCCGCAGTCACTCACGATACAAACGCCGGTCATCCTGCGCAGCTTTAGTCCGGCTGAGGGCTTGGTCGGCAGTACCGTGATTATCGACGGCGAAGGCCTGGATTTAGTCGAAAGTGTACTGTTTGGCACTCAGGGCGCCACGCCAGTACAACGCAATGTCAATCGCCTGACTTTAGTGGTTCCGCTTGGCGCCAGCAGTGGCCCGCTGACCTTAATCAAATTTGATGCTGGAAAAGTAATTAGCGGTAGTAATTTCAGTGTCATACCCAAGATTATTTTTACTGACTTGCAGCCAAGTGCTGCCAGGGTCGGATTGACCATCACGATAAGCGGGCAAAATTTTGCTGAAATTTCTGGCGTGACCGTTAACGGAAATTCGGTTAATTTGCTCACGCGTAGCGCCACCGCATTGACTTTCGCCATGCCAGCTGGTGGTGGTTTCGTGCTGCTGAAAGGAGTGCGTCAAGCCGATGTTGCCGCAGGCGTGTTGACTGAGCAGCCACCCGGCGTCAGCGTTACTGGATTTAGCCCGACTAGCGGTGTAGTCGGAAGCCAGATCGATATCACTGGAATGAATCTCGACAAGGTCAGCAGTGCGAGTATCGGTGGCGTCGCAGCCAGCATCATCAGCCGTACTTCGGGGGCGATGGCATTGCAAGTGCCAAACGCCGGAAATGGCGCGATCGTCTTGGTGGCAGAAGGCACCAAGCTCAACATCGGCAATTTCACTTTAACCACCGGCCCAAGTAAAGCGACCGTAACGATCACACGGGTGGAACTGGCACAGACATATCTGCAAGCGCCTGGCGATACGTATCAACGCCTGGTGCCAAATAAATCCGCCTTGTTGCGCGTGTTTGTAGCGGGGCAAGACGGCAGCGCAAGTCCACCAGTACAACTGAGCGCAAGCGCCGGCACTATCGCGCTGGGCAGTGTGCAATTGCCCGGCCCTGGTACTCTATCCGCGACGCCACAGGCCAGTGTCTTGACGCAGACCTTTAACACCAAATTACCGGCCAATTGGTTGCGTGCGAATTTAACGCTGACCATAGAGGTTGATCCGAATAAAACCACCACCAATGGCGCGAGTTATACGGCGCGCCCGGTCATAGGCACAGCAAGCAACCTCAACCTGGTGCTGGTGCCACTCAGCATTAGCGAGGGCAATGTCGAAGCCGTTTTGCCGGATTTAGGCACGATACAAACTTTGCTGGGAAAAGTGTTTCCGCTTTCCGAGACAACGATAAAGCTTACTCAGCGCGCGCCTTATCGCTTGACTTCAGTCACTCAAGTCAAGACGGATGATGAATGGAGTAAGGCCTTGTCCGAGCTTGATACGCTGCGCGATACCGAAGGCCAGCTTAAGCACTACTATGGCTTTGTGCCGGATGCCAATTTTCAAGGAGGCAATTCCGGTTTGGGATATGTGCCGGGCAGGGCTCTGGGCGGCGATAGCAGGACGGCCATCGGGCTTGATGCACGCCAGTCATTTGTCTTGCGCACCATGACCCATGAGTTGGGACATAATTTCGGGCGCGATCATGCGCCTTGCGGAGATGTGACCTCGCCTGACTCTGCTTTTCCTTACCCAAATGGTGGTCTGGGCCCGACTCTTATTTACGACAATGTCGCTGAAATAATTGCCGTGATTAGTAAGCCCAGTGACGTGATGGGCTATTGCAATGGCAGCTGGTTTTCCGACTACAATTATTTCCATGTGCAAAATTGGTTGGAAGCCTGGCTGTATCCAACTGCGCAGGCGATGAAGGTATATGCAAGCTCGGTTGAATTGCTGGAAATTGCTGGCGAAATTACTGCGCAAGGTGTGCGTTTTCAGCCGGTTTTTGGCAGCATTGGGCAAACTCCGCTGGCGCACGGCGAATATCAATTGCGCTTGCGCTTAAGTGATGGCAGCCAGATTGATGCACCTTTTTCTGTGGTGAAGGTAGCGGATGCCAGCGGCGCCTTGCTGCACTTTAAACTGAAGATAGTGAAGCCCGCACTTGAAATTGTGGCGATGGAGGTTCTCAAAGCTGGCCAGGTCTTACCAGTCAATCAAGGCAAGTCAACTTCAGTTGCGGCAGAGAAAAAATTGGATAATTCAGGGCCAAGCTTGAGTTGGCAAGAGCAAGACCAGCAGCTGTATCTGAGCTGGAACGATAGCCGTTACCATTATTTAAGCGTCAGGCATTTGGGCGCTGTCAGCACCTTAATCGCGCAGCAATTACAGGGCGGTAAGGCACAACTCTCAACCGCCACTCTGCCGCCAGGCGGTGAATGGCAATTGGTGCTCAGCGATGGGCTCAATACACGGCTGATACGCGTCAAGCGCTGAGCTTGACGCTCATCGCTCATTGGCCAAGGCGAAGCGGATATTTGCTTAGCCAACTTTTTACTGCACTACACCGGTCCGGTCAACTTTCACAACTCGTGATAATGAGGATGTCCCCGCTTTATCGTTTGAAGCCGATTTAACATTCACTTCGGCTTCGCCCGGGCCGGTTACTTTGACTGAGGCATGCTCCAGCAATAACGAGGTGGCGTGCAAGTCACCCGAGCCGCTAAGCAGCGCGCTGAGATTCTTCGCGCTGCCTTCTAAACTCACACTGCCCGGCCCGCTCATGTTGGCGTCGATTTGCTCGGCCGCTTTAAATTTTGAAGCCAGGTCGCCAGAGCCAGAGAATTCGGCTTTCAAGCTGCCGCCGATGATGCCGGTAGACATATTGCTAGGCCCGGAATTTTTGATGACGGCATTACCGATTTGTAAGCCTTCGGCGTCCATGTCGCCAGAGCCGCTCGCCGTGACTGTGAGTTGCTTGACTTCTCCGGTCAGCCTGACTTCGCCAGGGCCGTGCATCGTGATGTTGGCCTGATCTGCCTGTAGCCTATCGACAAACATATCGCCTGAACCGCTCAATTCAGCAGTCAGTGACTTGATCACACCGTTCAGTGTAGCGCTGCCGGGGCCGTGGATTTTTACGGTTGCGCGCTCTATCTGCAAGCTCTCCGCTTCCAGATCGCCGCTGCCGCTCATGTTGACATCGAGGCTTTGCGTGATGCTGCTGAGATGGGCATCTCCCGAGCCATTCTGTAACAGCGTGAGCTTGGCAGTGTGCAGTTGCGCCAGATCCAGGTCGCCGCTGCCGTTGATGGTCACGTTGGCTTCGCCTATCGTGCCGCTGGCCTGGATATCGCCAGAGCCATCCGAAGTAATCACCAGTTTGTCGCCATGCAATTTGAGTAAGCGGATATCACCGCTACCGCGGTTGCTGAGTTTGTTCATGACAGGCATCGTCACTTTGACCGTCAGCGGCGTGTGGTTCCAGGAAATGTGCAGTCCGCCTTTTCTCTTGTTGCGGATAACTAAGGTATTTTCTTCTACCGTTGTCTCTATTTCACTGAGCAAATTGTCGTCACCGACGACCGAGACGCCGACTGCGCCTTCCGCAGTCACGATGACATCAAACGGAGTGGCGTTACTGACTGAATCGAAGGCAGTTACAGTGCGTACCTCGGTCGTGATTTTTCCGCTGCCCTTGAGTTCGTCACCATTCACGCGCACTTCGCATGCGCTGAGCGCCATGACGGTCGCAATGGATGAAATAAGCAAAGTGGTAAAACTGGTGGACCAGCGTCCTGATGGTGTATTCATAGCTGCCTCGATTGAGCGTTTAGATTTTAACTAATGACCGGTGACCGGAAACCGTAGAATAAGCCGGATCAAAAAAAAATGGTGCAAGAGAGCGATAGAACGCAAGAACTAGGGAATAAGCCGCATTTATGCGGGGTGAAAACGGCAGTTTACTTTAAAATGGGCGGTTTGGAAGAGCGGCTAACCTGCCTGATAGGAAAAGATATGGAATACGTATTACTCGAAGCCGCTGACGGTGCCAGTGCCAGTGTGACTACCCACGGTGCCCACATTTGTTCCTGGATACCAGCCGGCGGCCAGGAGCAACTGTTCTTGAGCAAGACTTCAGAACTGCGTGAAGGCGTAGCGATACGCGGTGGCGTCCCGGTAATATTCCCGCAATTTTCCGCTCTCGGCGCTTTGCCAAAACATGGTTTTGCACGCACCGCCATCTGGCGTTTATCGCGTTCAGGGCAAACTGTTACCGGTGCCGCCCAGGCGGTGTTTGAACTTCAGGAAAGCGCCGCCAGTCTGCAGATCTGGCCACATGTTTTCAGGGCAGAACTGACGGTCACGATAGCGCAAGATAATATGCAAATTGAATTGACCGTGCTCAACAATGGCAATACTGCATTCGATTTTACCTGTGCCTTGCACAGTTATTTCGCGGTCGAGCAGATTGCGGCGGTAAGACTGCACGGCCTGGCGGGTTTGCACTACCGCGATATGGTCGCAAATACCGAAGATAATCTAGAAGGCAACATCAGCCTGACAATTGCCGGGGAAGTCGACAGAATTTATGCCGATCTGCCAGCTTCAATCGAGCTACGCCAGCCGCAGCAAAGCCTGCAAATCAGCCAGTCTGGTTTTGCTGATGCTGTGATATGGAACCCTGGCGCAGAAAAAGGGTCTAGCCTCAGCGACCTGGAGCCAGATGGTTACCGGCACATGTTATGTGTCGAGGCGGCGGCGATCATGCGCCCGATACAACTGGCGCCGGGCATGTCATGGACAGGTTCCCAAAGCTTGACGGTTTTGCCTAAGGAAAATTGAAAAACGGGTGGCTTTTAGCCCCTTCTCCCGCTCGCCGGAGAAGGTTGGGATGAGGGTGATTGAGGCTGGCGAAATGCTATTCAATGCTGTGTACAGTTATTTGAAACGTGCTACATAGATTGAGTTTTCGCATATCCAACCACCCTCATCCCCAACCCGCTTGATCCCAACTCGCCGCAAGCGGGAGAAGGGAGTTAACAAACAAGGAAAAGTAATGCGTACACGCAGCAAAAAATTCAAGGTAATTATGCTGATAGCAGGCGCGCTAATCTCATTGTCTCTATCGGCCGCAAATTTACCTAAAGGCATCAGCGAGATCAGCAGCGTCGAAGGCATCACTGAATATCGCCTGCAAAATGGCTTGAAAATTCTACTCATGCCGGATGCCTCGAAACCTACCGTGACCGTGAATGTGACTTACCTGGTCGGTTCACGGCATGAGAATGTTGGCGAAACCGGCATGGCGCATTTGCTTGAGCACCTGATGTTCAAGGGCACGCCAAACAACGCTAAAATCACTGAAGAATTCAATCAGCGCGGCATGCGCATGAATGGCACTACTTCGCTAGATCGCACCAATTATTACGAACTTTTTCAAGCTAGTGACGATAATTTGCAATGGGCTTTGGCGATGGAAGCCGACCGTATGGTGAATTCGAATATCGCGCAAAAAGATCTGGCTTCTGAAATGACCGTAGTACGCAACGAGTATGAACGCGGAGAAAATTCGCCCAGCGGCGTCTTGATGAAGCGCATGCAAAGCGTGGCCTATGACAGCCACAATTATGGTCATTCCACGATAGGTCACCGCAGCGATATCGAGAACGTCAAGATAGAAAATTTGCGTGCGTTTTATCGTAACTACTATCAACCGGATAACGCCGTCTTGCTGGTGGCCGGTAAGTTTGATCAGGATAAAACCTTAAGCTGGATCGCCAGTTCCTTTGCGGCTATTGCCAAGCCTACTCGCGCACTGCCAGCGTTTTGGACTATCGAACCAACCCAGGATGGCGAGCGCAGTTTTGTAGTGCGCCGTAAGGGCGATGTGCAACTGGTGATGATGGCGTATAAAGTCCCCGCCGCCCTGCATCCAGACCGGGATGCGATTGATTTTGCCGGCAGCATTTTGACGCACGCACCGCATGGCCGCTTGCATACGCAATTGGTGGAAACCGGCAAAGTAGTACAGGTATTTTCCACTGGCATGGGTAGCGTAGATGCTGGCTTGAAAATTATCGGCGCCGTAGTGAAGAAGGGTGAATCGGTTGAGGTGGCTAAAGAGTTTTTGCTGGCAGGAATAGAGGATTTCAAAAAAAATCCGCCGAGCGTGGAAGAGATAGACCGGGTCAAGCGCGACAGCGCTAACAACTATGAGAAAATTCTGAACAATCACGAAACGCTTGGTGTCGGCATCTCAGAATATATTGCCATGGGCGACTGGCGTTATTTCTTCAAAGACCGCGACGATACGGCGAAGGTAACAGCAGAACAGGTGCATGCCGCGCTTAAGCGCTATCTGGTACGCGACAACCGCACGGTCGGTATGTTTGTGCCGGAAGATGCACCGCAGCGTGCCGAGATCCCCGTTGCGCCGGCGATGGCAGAAGTCATGCAAGACTTCAAGGCCAGAGAAAATAGCTTGAGTGCAGAAGTGTTTGACCCCAGTCCGGCGAATATTCAGCAACGCACCCAACGTTTCACGATAGGCGGATTACAACTCGCTTTGCTGGAAAAAAAGACACGCGGTGAAACCGTGAATGTGGCGTTGAATTTGCATTGGGGTGATACACAAAGCCTCAGTGGTAAAAAACATATCGCTTCGTTTACCGGCAATTTGCTCGCTAGTGGCACCAGCAAATTTAGCCGTGCACAATTATCGGATGAATTTTCTAAATTGAAAATCAGCGGTGGCCTGTATTCATTCCAAACTACCAAAGCGAATTTGCCGGCGGCATTAGCCTTGCTTGGGCACATACTGCGCGAAGCGAGTTTTCCGGAAATGGAATTTCGCCAAAGCCGTGAGCGTGCCTTGGTCGCTATGGAGGCAGGGCGCAATGAACCGGCGAATGTCGCTGGCCGAGCGATGGCGCTGCATTTCAACCCGTATCCAAAAGAAGATTTTCGTGCCGCAGAAACTCTCGACGAAAGCCTGCTCAAGATCAAAGCCGTAAAGTTAGAGGACATTAAGGCCTACCATCAGCAGTTTTATGGCGCCTCGAAAGGCGAGCTCTCTATCGTCGGTGATTTTGACAGCGCCAGCACCAGGCAAGCGGTAGAGACAGCTTTTTCAGGGTGGTTAAGTCAGGCGCCATACGCCCGCCTGGTCAGCCAGCGCAAACCCGTGCCAGCAGTGCGCCAGACCTTTGATACTCCCGATAAAGAAAATGGCTATTACAGCAGCCGCATGAATCTGCTGTTGAAAGAAGACGATACGGATTTTCCCGCGCTACGTGTAGGCAATTATATTTTTGGCGGTGGCGCCGGATTAAATTCGCGCTTGATGGATCGCCTGAGGCAAAAAGACGGCCTGTCTTATGGCGGCAGTTCTAGCCTGTCGGCCGGTGAAATTGATCCGGATGGCAGTTTCAGCATCAGTGCAATTGCCGCGCCACAAAATCTCAACAAGGTCGAGAATGCGGTGAACGAGGAATTAGCGCGCGTGCTAAAAGACGGCTTTAGCGCTGAAGAATTAGCCCGTGCCAAATCCGGTTTACTACAACAACGCTTGCAAGGCCGCACCACTGACGGTCGCGTGGCCGGCGCTTGGAATTCGAATCTTTATCTTGGACGTGACTGGGCATGGACCCAGGCCATGGACGGCAAAATTAGTGCACTCACTTTGGCGCAAGTCAACGCCGCGTTCAGGAAGTACATAGCGCCGACTGAGATGAGTGTATTTATTGCGGGCGATGCGGCCAAGATGAAGTAATTGTTTTCCTGAGTTGTTACCAAGTTCAGACAACAAGTATTTCCGTCATTCTCGCGCAGGCGGGAATCGTTACCCACAAATAGTGATGTGCCGATTAAGTACCCTTCTCCCGCTCGCGGGAGAAGGGTCAGGGATGAGGGTGGTTGAGTAACGAATACGTCTATTAGAAAAATACATTTAAAGCACCAGATAAATAAGCTTTTTGTATTGCAACCACCCTCCCTTGCAGGGCGCATATTCGCTTGCAAGCGAATATCGCTACGCAGGCGGATGGCATGCCATCCAAATTCCCTGCTTCGCCCCCAACCCTCTCCCGCTCGCGGGAGAAGGGGCTAGAAACAAAAAGCTACACGCCGGACTTGTGGGTAACGATTCCCGCCTGCGCGCACTGCTGTCCGGAATAAATTAATTGACATTTCATTAGA
>JAZJYB010000070.1:0-8620 GCA_040390685.1 Pseudomonadota bacterium
AAGCCGGAAACCGGCCAGGGTGTGTTTAGCTAACAAGTGATACCTCCTTTTATGTATCTGCAATTTTGACATTCGGTCAGCCTTGCAGATGCTTTTGTTGCCTGGTTTGCTAAGTAAGCAGCTTTTGGCTGCCGCGTGTTGCAATGCACTTGGATAAAAAAAACTGATGCCGGATACCTGTTGCCTTTCGGTTGACCTTGCTCATCGCGTGCTGCGCCGTCGAACAACACGTCGCACAAGGATATCCGGGACGTACGCTGCATAATTTCACCGGACGAGCCGGGAACACTCGTATTACGTACAAGGTGACGGCACATGTTGTCACATAATAGTTGTCAATGCAATATTAAATTAATGAGGCGCGCCGCGCCTTTAATATGACGATAGTTATCGTTTAAATCATGTCTGGTTGCCTGACGGGCATGCACATTCCGAACAAAGAATGGAAAGACGCATCCAAATTCGCTGATGGTGGTGAAGCTGCTCAATCTGCTGTCACTGTCGCGGCTTGTGAATTCGAGGATGCCAGTGGTGGGTTAGTTTCGGCTATCTTGAATCTCGATGAAAGCGACGTTCCTTTTGAAATTGATATATGGAAGTAGACTTCATTCCACTGGGTAGATGGCTTGAATTTACTTAGATTGGGGCAGAGTAGACAAGAGGTGGCACCATTTGATTGGACAGAATATTGCAGCTCTTAAGTGGCATCCGATGGATGCTACAGTTTTGAATTTCAGGTATGAGATACTGGATTCAGGAGCAAGGTCGCTATACGTCTATATACGTTTCTGTAGAAATTGGGAGGACAGTTCAAGGAAGATCAAGTGCTTGCCTTTACCTCCCTTTTTTCTTCATCGAAAATATAGCGTTCGCTCCACGCCGCGATCACGCTTGCAGCATACATGGCGTCGCTTTTGCGAGTGAGAAGATGATCAGCATTGTCTAGGGATATGAAGCTTTTTGGATGCTTGGCGACGCTGAAAATGTGGGTAGCATTCTGCATTGGGACTGTCTGATCTTGCGGCGAATGCATGACCATCAGCGCGCCTTCGAATTCTGAAATTTTGTGCAGCAATCGCTGCTTCTCAGCATCAACGAGAAATTGACGTTTGATTTTGAATGGACGGCCACCCAGACTAACTAAGGCTTCGCCTTTCGTCTGGATCTCGGACAAATGTCCGCGGAAATGCTCCTTGATATGCGCTGGATCGCTTGGTGCAGCAATAGTAACGACGCCGCGCACCTCGGGTATTTTTGAGGCTGCAGCAAGAACGGCCGCTCCTCCCAGGCTATGACCAATTAGCAGAGAAGGTGCCTGATAGACTTTGCGTAAATAATTTGCCGCAGCAACAAGATCTGTCAAGTTTGTAGAAAAATTCGTGTTGGCGAATTCCCCTTCACTCGCCCCCAGTCCAGTAAAGTCGAAGCGCAGCACCGCGATACCACACGTAGCAAGTGTCTGTCCAATCCGGGCCGCTGCGAGAATGTCTTTTCCACCGGTGAAACAATGAGCGAACAAAGCGTACGCGCGCGTTTTTCCAATTGGTACGTCGAGGCATGCGGCAAGTTGCTGCTCTTCATTCCCCAAGAACTTGAAACGTTCCGTTGGCATCTTCGTTCTCCACGTGTGTTAAAAATAGAACCCTTGATCGTACCAACCTGGAAGAAGCGCACTCCGCTGCCGCACACAGTCCGACGGATCAGAGGCTAGATCAACTCAAGCCGACGCGCAATGGCATCCGCAAACTGGCGAGTGGATGCAGTGCCTTTCAGATCGCCGGTACGAATCTGGTCCTGGTTAAGCGTTTCGGTAATCGCGGTTCGCAATCGCTGTGCGAGGTCAATTCGGCCAACGTGTTCCAGCATCAGGCCCGCAGCGAGCATCAAGGAAATGGGATTGGCGACGCCTTTGCCGGCAATGTCCGGCGCAGATCCGTGCACGGCTTCGAATATAGCGGTGTCATTGCCAATATTCGAACCGGGCGCCATGCCAAGCCCACCAACAAGACCAGCCAGTTGATCCGAAAGAATGTCTCCGAACAAATTTGTACATAAAAGCATGTCGAACTGCCATGGATTGAGTACCAATTGCATGGCGCAGGCGTCAACGATCATGTCATTCATTTGCACTTTGCCTTCGTATTCCCGCGCTACCTCTCTGGCCGCTTCCAGAAAGATACCGGTCAGGGCTTTCAGGATGTTAGCCTTGTGCACAACGGTGATTTTCTTGCGACCGTTCTTTACGGCATATTCAAAGGCAAAGCGCGCGATGCGTTTACAGCCATCGCGTGTATTGACGCCCGTAGCGAGAGCGACTGCTCGCGGATCATCGCCGATCGGAACATAGTATTCGTGGGCCACATAAAATCCGCCCAGGTTTTCGCGCACCAGAACCAGGTCAATGTTCTCGTAACGGCCCGGTATCATGGTCAGGGCGGGCCTCACGTTGCCATACAGTTGAAACTCTTCGCGTAGTCGAACATTGGAGGACCGGAAGCCCTCGCCAACAGGTGTAGTCAATGGTCCCTTGAGAGCCAATTTGTTCTTGTGGATGCTTGCCAGTGTTGCGGCTGGCAACGGATCGCCACAGTTGGTGACGCCAGCCATTCCGGCCTGTTGCACATCCCAGGCGAATGGAGATCCCAAAGCGTCTAACACCTGGACTGTAGCCGCGACCACTTCCGGGCCTATGCCGTCCCCAGGAATCAGCGTTGCAGGAATTTTCGAAGTTACCTTGTTTTTCACGGGAGACTCTTTCAAAACTTTTTTATCAAATAGGGCAATCGGCAAGCTTCAGGACGCCGTGTAAATCACCCGGTGCAACATGGATCGCCAAATAGTCCAACGAATCTCATGTAGATATCATTGCAAATTTTCACCAGAATCTTATGTCAGCTGGGACATGACAATCAAAGTGAGTGTGACGGTGATCGCGCCGCCTATGCGCGTCGCAATCTGCGCAAACGGCATCATTTGCATGCGGTTCGCTGCCGTCAATATTGCCACGTCGCCGGTGCCGCCCTGGCCGCTGTGACAGGCATTCACAATCGCGGTTTCAATTGGATACATGTTTAGCCACCGACCGACCACGAAACCTGTCGCCATCAAGGTGACGACAGTCGATATGATGGTAATGAGATTGAGTACGTTGAATGCCGACACCAATTTGTCCCAAGGTGTCATCGATACGCCAATGGCAAACAGCAAAGGATAAGTCACCGCCGTAGAAAAAAACTTGTAGACAACGAGAGAGCCCTGCTGCAACTGCGGCGACACTGCGCGTGACAGCTTGAAAATCACGGCAATAAACAACATGGCAACCGGCGCAGGAAAATCGAATAATTTGTAGCACATCAAGCCGAACATATACAACGAAATCGCGGTAATGCCGGCAGCCGCAATTTGATTGATATCCGTGAGGCTAGGGATTTCTTCCTCCGCTGGATGCATTTCATCATTCTCGCCCGGCTGCAAGCGGCCCTCCCCAGTGAGGTTCGGGTATTTTTTTCCAACAAAGTTCAGCATGCCGGCGAGTATGATAGCGGTCAGGCTTCCTAGCTTGACTGGAGGGAGGACTTGCGCAAAGATGTCACCCTGTGCCTGATGCAGAATCCCGGAATAGCCGATTGATAATGGAATGGCACCTTCACCGACGCCGCCTGCCATGATAGGAACGACGATATAAAAGAAAGTATGGTAGGTGCCCAGGCCAAGTACAGTGCCGACGGCTGTGCCAACGATACCCGCAGCAACAGAACCGACCGCAAGCGGCACAAAAATCTTGATGAAGCCCTTGATGAGAACCGTTCTATCCATGCTCAATATGCTGCCGACAATGATAGAAGCGATAAACAGATAAAGGAAATTGGTTGACTTGGTAAAGTCGACGACATTCTTTAAGGCCATGGCCGGTAAAAGGTGATTGAACGCCAGATAAGATGGAATGAATGTCGCAAAAATTGCCGCGGCACCTATATTGCGAATGACGGGAAGTCGCTTACCTAATTCTGCACAAGAAAAACCACCCACCGCCAGCAGTGCGATCGATACCGAGATGTCGGATGGTACTTTGCCGGTGGCGACGAACCCGGCTATCAATGCCAGCAAAAGCAGATACACCGGCAGCGGTACGATGCCAATGCGCATATCCATCAATTTCCACCAGCCGTGCGGCCAAAATTTTTCGGACACATCTTCCTTGGCCGGCATGAATTGCTCAATCGGTACGGCTTTCATTTCATCTCCTTCGATTTTAATGTTTTGTACTGACGATCGAATTGACCGCGCCTTCAACCACGGAAGCTGCTCAATCACCTTTTTCGGGAATACATCATCTTGATGATCCCATCGTGCTGATGAGTTGGCAGCTGTGAGCAGAATTTGACCAATCAGGACAATGCTCGCCAGCGCGGCTGGCATTTTCGGTTGCGATTGAAATCACAGTTGAATCCACGGAACCGAAGATATTTACGTTGAATTTTGTCTCTATTATTTTGGGAGTTTGATCTGCCGAAAAATCATATATTGGCTGCGATCTTCCTTGAGTGCGTATCAGCGCAGATGAATATTAGGCGTGCTTAACCTTCATTCTGCCTACAAATTTTTCTTTTTTTATGCAATGACGTTCAGTAAGGTTCTTAAAATTTTTTAATCAATTTTGTTTGCTGATTCACCTATGTCATGTCGTCGCTGCACCGGGGCCTGGTCTCAGGGACTATCACAACCGGGGAAGAGGGTAAGTTCGAGGCGCGCTGCACAAGCTTTTCCGGGCTGACGAACTGGTTCGGTTCAAACCCGCCTTTGCGCTTAAGGCACGTCGCTGCCTGGAAAGGCGGGCAGCGTGGCCGCAGAAAATCTATGCAACAGCACAAAGTTGTAGGCTATCAGAAGGGTAAGGCGCTCTACAGTTGTCAACATAAATACACCGTGTGGCGAAAGTCAGTGCTGCGAATATTAGGACCCAAGCAAATTTCCCCTGGCAAGACACATCGGCATGGACGTACCGCTGCTGATGCAACTTGTCCAGGGCGGGTTTACGTAAATCTAATAATAAAAATGTATAGCAAGGAGACATATCAATGAGGCCTGTGGTCGTTAAAATTCTGGGGATTGAGGGGTAATCCTCATACCGCGATAATCACAACGACAAGCGGCGCTTCAAAGCCAGTAGGTAATGCTACGACTCGTAGAACCGAGTAGTAGGCGCAGAGCCTTTGCGCATCACCTGCATGCGTTTCCTCGTATGAAATGAAATATCGGCGTTGACTGAGATCAACCGGGCAAGTGCAACCGGGTGACTGACGAGGCCATGTTCGATATGTGGGATGAAAACGGCGATCGGCTCTATGGCCCGCGGTATGGACAATTGTTGCCCTGGATTTTTCTGCTAAGACGACAGATATTCTCGTTGTTCCGGCGATGCCAGCGTCCTCGGCCGCCACTTTAGTCTGGTGAGGAATCTGTTTTCCATGCGCATATGCTGAACAAATTGGCGCTGGCCATTTTCTTGGCCGTCCCGCCGCAAAAAAAATGCTTTGGCTGTTCCAATTGTTCGTATGACGCAAATTTCAAGGAACGTAACATGTTGAGCAATATAAGTATAAGGTCTCGCCTAATATGTGTTTTCACTTTTCTTTCATTGCTATTGATTATTATCGGAGGCGCCGGCTTGTATAGCCTGCGATCGGCCAACACCTCTCTCCAGATTGTATATGCCGACCGTATGGTCTCCGTTGGGCGGCTGGATAGTGTCATCAAATCGATGCTGGACACACAAGTCAGGCTAGGTCAGGCCATTAGCGGCGACCCTGACCAATTTGGCGGGACCATGGACGCGATTGAGAAGAATGGTGCAGAAGGCAACAAGGTTTGGGCCGATTACGCCGCAACATCCTTAACGCCGGCAGAAAAGGAACTTGCCGAAAAATTCGTCGCCGAACAGAAAATTTTCTTTAAAGAGGGGTTGAAGCCTGTGATCGGCGCAATGCTGGGCTCTGATGTCAAACGCGCCGCAGATATTTATCAGGGCAGGATGACTGAGACATGGGCGCATGCGAGGGACGCAATCAATGCGCTGATTCAGCTGCAATTGGATGAAGCAAAGAAAGCGTATGAGAAATCGCAACGGCTGTATGTCATGTTCAACATTGTATCTATCGGTTCTCTGGCATTGGGGCTGCTATTTTCAGTGGTCTTTGGCGTATGGCTGATCCGTAGCGTCTCCAGGCCTCTTGAATATGCAGTGCGCATTGCAAGCAATGTCGCAAGCGGGGATCTCTCGCAACGTATTGACGTGGCATCACGCGACGAGACCGGAAAGCTCCTGACGGCACTGAAGGATATGAATGATAGCCTGATCCAGACTGTCTCGGGTGTTCGGACCGGAACCGAGGCGATTGTCACCGGTTCCAACCAGCTCGCCGCGGGCAATATGGATTTATCCGTCCGCACTGAGCAACAGGCTGCCAATCTCGAAAAGACGACATCGTCTTTGATTGCAATGACTTCAACGGTAAAACAAAATGCAGGCAATGCTAGATTGGCGAATAAGCTCGTCATTGCCGCCTCTGAATTCGCGAAGAAAGGCGGGCAGGTTGTCGGAGAAGTGGTGGGAACAATGGCCGCAATCAGAGAGAGATCTAGAAAGATCGTTGATATTATCGGCGTCATTGACGGGATTGCGTTCCAAACCAATATCCTGGCTTTGAATGCTGCCGTTGAGGCGGCGCGGGCAGGGGAGAAGGGGCGTGGTTTTGCAGTTGTTGCGACCGAGGTGCGCAATCTTGCACAGCGTTCTGCGGCTGCTGCCAAGGAAATCAAGGCGCTCATCAGCGATTCTGTTGAGACGGTCGGTGCCGGCAGCAAACTGGTCGACGAAGCGGGCGCCACCATGGATCAGATCGTGATTTCGGTCGGACAGGTTGCCGATATTATGGGTGAAATTTCTGCCGCAAGCGAAGAACAGCGCGTAGGAATCGACGAGATCAATTTAGCTATCGGGGAAATGGACAATGCCACGCAACAAAATGCCGCGCTAGTAGAGGAAGCCGCCGCAGCTGCCACCAGCATGCGGCAACAGGCCTCCAATCTGCTTCAGGCCGTTAGCGTTTTTCAGTTTGAACGCAATGCCGAGTCAAGCGACATCGCTTGCGTTTCAAACGACAAACGATCCGGCGCATACATGCTCACCATGCAAGAAAAAGAATTACTGCTAAGTGATTGGAGCGGTCAATCAATCCCTCAGGCGCGGAGCGAATAGGGCGCTGACTGTTATCGTCGACGACCGTTTCGCCGGTAGTTGGTTTTGCCGCCCGCGATCCCACCAGTCCACCAGGCGCCGCCTCCTGTCGAGCAGTCATGCTACCTGGGTCGGCAAGCGTTGTCAGCGTGATTTACAAAAACGAAAATAGCGGAGACTCAGGAAATGAAATCACTAGCAGTGTCGGTTCTGTTTGCCGTCGTAATGACTATGGAGGCCTATGCCAAACCGCCGGTAGAAGATATAGTCATTGGGCAATCGATAGAATTATCAGGTGAGGCAACCGGTAAGGAGAATATGGAAGGTGCCCTGGCTTATTTGGGCTGGATCAATTCTCACGGCGGGGTTAACGGACAGCAGATAAAACTGAAAACCTACGACGACGGCCGCAAGCCGGAGACGACTAAACTCAATACGGAAAAGCTGATTAAGGAAGATCACGCAATCGCCCTGTTCGGATATCGGAGTACTCCAACAGTGGAGGCGGCATTGCCTTTAATCCTGGCGGAAAAAATCCCGATGATTGCGCCGTTTTCCGGCGCACAGACGCTGCATCATCCGCTTAACCCTTACTTATTTCATCTGCGCGCCAGCTATCAGGATGAAACTGCAAAAATGGTTGATGCTTTGGCGCCTTTGGGCATTACTAAGGCCGCCATCCTGTATCAGGATGACGGATTTGGACGGGATGGCCTGGAGGGTTTCGAAAAAAATTTGGCAGCTCACAATCTTAAACCGATATTAACAGCGAAATACGATCGCAAGGATTTGAAAATTGACCTTGCTGTCGCCGGCATTGTTGCGGCAAATCCGCAAGCAGTACTGATGGCCTGCACGCCATCAGTATGCGCAAATTTTATCAAGCAAGTACACAAAGCAGGCTCGCATCCGCTGATGTTGATGCTGTCTAACGTCAGTTCCGACAGTTTTTTCAAATCCCTGGGTGACGATGGGCGTGGTGTCGGGATCATGCAGGTAATGCCTTACCCCAAGGATTTCACGGCAACCGTGACGCGTGAATTCCAACATATTTTGAAAGAAATGCGTAATCCGCCGCCGTTGTCCTATTCGACGCTGGAAGGATTTGTTGCGGCAAAATTGCTAGTCGAAAGCCTACGTCGCGCCGGCCCTAGTCCCACTAGGGAGAAGCTGTTTGCTGCCTTGGAAAACATGCGCAATGTTGATCTCGGGGGCGTAAAAATATCCTATTCGTCGACCAGTCATGAGGGCTCAAAATTTGTCGAGTTGATCGTCATTGGCCAAAATGGAACTATCCACCGTTAGAATGCTTAGTACGGTTAGTTCATAGAAGGCTGATTAACGAAAAAGCCCTGCCAATTTTGCCCGTGATTTTGAAGGCAT
>JAZJYB010000071.1:0-2520 GCA_040390685.1 Pseudomonadota bacterium
TTTTTGATGCGTTGGAATACACCACAAAACCGCAGTCAAACCATTCTGAAGAACCGGCAACATCGGTAATTGCCGAACAGACTGCGCCACCGGTACACGATTCGGCGACAGTCAGTAAGAGTTTTTTCGATTTGAGGGCTACACCAACTTTTTCTGCAAGGTCTATAGAGTTAAGCATGGGACAGTCTCCTTTGTGGTTGGTCGCAGAAATACTTTACCACTTTGGAGGCTAGACTTAGCAGTTTTTTATATCGGGTTAAGTAAATATTTATTTGAATTTGCGAACTATTAAAGCGAAGTACGTGTGCACTAAAATCGAAAAGCCGAACCGCAGATCGATATGTCAGTGGATTACTTATTTGGCAACAAAGTGTTGGAAAAATTCAAGCAATTCAAATCAACCATGCCACAGAGTCATTCGGCTTGCTATAATCGCCGAGAATCTCCGATTAATGTACTAATAACATCACCAACAATATTGAGGTTAACTATGAATCGTCGACTGACTCCTTTTCTTTTGATCAGTGCTTTGCTACTTTCCGCTAATGCTTTGGCTGCAGCTCCAAAATTTAAAGTTAAAAATAATGCGCCAGCGGTTTTAATCGATGATGCCAGCGCCACAGCGATCTGGTTAGAAAGCTTGCCAGAAAAATTGGCCAAGCCATATCCGGTAAAAAAATGGGGTTACTTAAGTGAAGTCAACGGCGGTTTTGACGAGCATAAAGTTTGTGTCGTCGCTGCACGCGCGATGATGGTGCCAGTCAGTGGCAAAAATTTCATTTACGAACCTAAAAAGACCGCTGTCACATTGGGCACACAAGCCGGCGCAACTGCTGAACAATGTACTGCTTTGACCAAGGCAAAACTGAAAGAAGCCGTGCATGCTATCGTGGCATCTTTAGAGTAAATTGATGCATTAAAAGTTTTATTGATTTGAAAAAAGGAGCGATGATTATTCTCGCTCCTTTTTTATTAGGCGAAAAAGACGGCAGTCAAGGTCGCCAGCGCAAGTGTCGTAATGATAGTTATCGGATAGACGATGTTTAAGATTATCCAGCGCCATAGCGTGCCCAATCGGCTACACGCATAGGTAGTTCGAATCGCTTGGAATAAATATCCGCTCATCACAAGAATGAGCACTGCCGGGATAGGATCTGGGAGGGGCAGCAGCATAAACGACAAACATAAAAACAAGAACGCGTGATAATGGAATGCAAATAATAAATGTGCGCCATACGGAATGCGACGCAATAAAAACATCGTCTTCAATAAGAATGCGAATACCGGCACCAGAAAAAACATGGCCTTCGGCGCCTGATTGAATAAAGCCTGCACCGCTGTTTGGAATTGCTCTTCCTGCGGCACGTTCTTAAACCGGTTGATGCGTTTTTCCAGGGCAGTTACCGCGCTATGGCCAAAAAGATTTTCTATGATTGGCGCTTCGACCTTCGCATTTTCCTCCGGCGTGGCAGTGTTGGAACTTGCCTCCTTGCGCTGTATCGTAATAAAAGTTTTGCCAGTTTTCGCCTTCGCCGGGTCGGAAGAAATGCCGCTGGTTTCGGGAGAAATGCCGATTATCTGGCCGCCAATTTTTCCCGACAAATTAGTACTTAGCGAGAGCAGCAAGAAATACAGCACGGACAAACCGAAATACAGCCGCACCGGGCGTATAAAACGTTGTCGCCTACCCTCCAAAAAATCGACCGTCAAGCCACCGGGGTAGCGCAACAAGTGCCAGATGGTTCTAGGCATTTTTCCGCGCTCGAAAATGTTACGTGTTAAAAATTCGTAAATAAAATCGATTGCGGTTGGTGCTCCGGTAAAGGATTCCTGACCACATTCCGGACAATAATTGCCACTATAAATCGTTGCGCAATTGCTGCATGGGGAATTTTTTTGACGCTGGGTGGAGCGAATAAAACGCGCGAGTTGGGGCGATCTCATTGTTTCTCAATAAAAAATGCTGACTACATTCTCTGCCACAAGGCAAACACCAGTAGGGTAAAAAAGGCCGCGACAATATCATCGAACATGACGCCAAATCCGCCTTTGAAGCGACGGTCAAAATAGCCGATCGGCGGTGGTTTCACCATGTCAAAAAAACGGAACCATACAAAGGCCCAGCATTGGGTTTTGAAGTCGCCCGGTGTCACCAGCAATAGCACCAGCCAAAACGCAATAATCTCATCCCAGACCATGCTGCCATGGTCGGCCACACCCATGTTTTTACCAGTGATGGCGCAGACCCAGACACCGATGGCAAAGCCAGCGACGATGATGATGGCCCAGTTGAATGGCGTAAAAATATCTGGCCAGCGTAACGTCAACAGATAAAAACTCAGCCAGCCAAACAAGGTGCCAGAAGTGCCGGGCATGATGGGCGAGAGGCCGCTGCCATAGCCTTGCGCGATGATGTGTGCCGGATGCGACAGCATGAAGCGCATGGTCGGTTTAGTGATCTTTGCCTGCTGGCCTTGCTCTAGTGTGGTCATGGCGTAGTGAAATGATCAAAAGAAGTTA
>JAZJYB010000072.1:0-3857 GCA_040390685.1 Pseudomonadota bacterium
GCTTTGGCGCGCTACACTTATCTGACCGGCTTCTTGCGTTTGCGCGTGGCGGCGGGCGTTGTGAATGTGGATGATTTGCAGATGGTTGCGGGATATTTTTCTGCGGTGAATTAGGATTTACGTTTAAGCTATATTCATTAAAAAAACGGTACAGCAAATATTTGCTGTGCCGTTTTTTATTGTGAGAGCGCGAAGAAAAAATTACCCCGCCAATTTTTTCTTCAACAATTCATTCACCTGCGCCGGATTGCCCTTGCCCTTGGTGGCCTTCATCGCCTGGCCGACCAATGAGTTGAAAGCTTTCTCTTTGCCGGCACGATATTCATCGACCGATTGCTGATTAGCCGCCATCACTTCATCGATGATTTTTTCGAGCGCGCCGACATCCGAGATTTGTCGCAGGCCTTTGGCGTCGATGATCTGGTCTGCCGCGTTGACGTCCGCAGACGGTGCTTGCCACATCGCGGCAAAAACTTCTTTGGCGATTTTGTTAGAGATAGTGCCGTCAACGATGCGTTGCAGCAGTAGCGCCAATTGTGCCGCGCTGACTGGTATAGCGCTGATGTCCATGCCTTCGCGGTTCAGGGTGGACGAGACATCGCCCATCAGCCAGTTAGCCACTTGCTTGGCCTGTGCGGCCTTGTCGCCACCTGCGGTCGCATTCGCCGCAACTTCAAAATACGCTGCCATAGCCTTGGATTGGGTGACGATCATCGCATCGTAATCGGAGATGCTGTATTGCGTCATGAAGCGCGCACGTGCGGCTGCCGGTAGTTCAGGCATGCTGGCGCGGACTTGCTCTATCCACTCTGCGCTGATCTTCAGTGGTGGTAGATCCGGGTCAGGGAAATAGCGATAGTCCATCGCATCTTCCTTGCTGCGCATCGGCCGGGTTTCTTTGCGGTCTGGGTCGTACAAACGGGTTTCTTGTACGACTGTCCCGCCGTCTTCAATCAGCTCAATCTGGCGCCGTACTTCGATGTTGATGGCTTCTTCAAGAAATCTGAATGAGTTGAGATTTTTTATTTCGCAGCGTGTGCCGAATTCTTTTTGTCCGACTGGCCGTACGGATACGTTCGCATCGCAACGGAACGAACCTTCCTGCATGTTGCCGTCACAGATATCGAGCCAGACCACCAGCGCATGCAAGGCTTTGGCGTAGGCGACCGCTTCCGTGGCGCTGCGCATGACTGGCTCGGTGACGATTTCCAGCAAGGGCGTGCCGGCGCGATTCAGGTCGATGCCGGTCATGCCATGATAGTCTTCATGCAATGATTTACCGGCGTCTTCTTCCAGATGCGCGCGCGTCAGCTCGATGACCTTGACTTCAGATTTGCCGTCTTTCTCGACCACGCAGGAAACTGTGCCACCTTGCACTACCGGGATCTCGAACTGGCTGATCTGGTAGCCTTTTGGTGAGTCCGGATAAAAGTAATTTTTACGCGCAAAAATCGATTCGGGTGCGATCGTCGCACCGACTGCCAGACCAAACTGGATGGCTTTTTCTACCGCCATTTTATTCATGACAGGCAAGACGCCCGGCAAGGCCAGATCGACCACGCTGGCCTGAGTGTTTGGCTCGGCACCGAACTGGGTCGATGAGCCACTAAAAATTTTAGACTGAGTCTTGAGTTGCGCATGCGTTTCAAAACCAATGACGACTTCCCATTGCATAATGTTTTCCTTATCTTTTTATTTTTTTACACCGGCGACTTCAAATGCCAGTCAGTAGCCAATTGGTATTGATGCGCGACGTTAAGTAACTTCGCTTCGGCGAAATAGTTGCCGATCAATTGCAAACCAACCGGGCGTTTGCTGTTCTTTTCGCCTTGTCCAAAACCGCAGGGTATCGACATCCCGGGCAAGCCAGCCAGGCTAGTCGACAGGGTAAAAATGTCCGCCAGATAATTCGCTACCGGGTCATCCGATTTATCACCCAGATCCCAGGCCACAGTCGGCGCTACCGGCCCCATGATGACATCGCATTGCTGGAAGGCGGCTTGAAAATCTTGTGCGATCAGGCGGCGAATTTTTTGCGCTTGCAAATAATAGGCGTCGTAATAACCGTGTGACAGCACATATGATCCGACCAGAATGCGGCGCTTGACTTCATCACCAAAACCTTCGGCACGGGTCTTCTTGTACATGTCGGTCAGGTCTTTGTAATCTGCTGCACGATGGCCGTAACGCACACCGTCAAAACGGCTGAGATTTGAAGATGCCTCCGCCGGTGCGATCACGTAATACACGGGGATTGATAATTCGGTTTTAGGCAGGGATATATCGACCAAAGTGGCGCCGAGTTTTTCATATTCTGCCAGTGCGCCACGCACCGCTTGTTCAACGTCGGCAGCTAATCCCGCGCCAAAAAATTCACGCGGTACACCGATGCGCAAGCCAGTTAAATTTTTGTTCAGATCGCGGTTGTAATCTTCTGTGGCGCGCTCTACGCAAGTCGAATCTTTCGCATCAAAACCTATCATTGCGTTGAGCAGCAAGCCGCAGTCTTCTGCGGTTTGCGCAATCGGGCCGCCTTGATCGAGCGACGAAGCAAACGCGATCATGCCGAAACGGGAAACGCTGCCGTAAGTTGGCTTGATACCAGTCACGCCGCAAAAAGCGGCCGGTTGACGGATCGAGCCGCCGGTATCGGTGCCGGTGGCCGCTGGCGTTAAACGTGCGGCAACCGCCGCGGCCGAGCCGCCGGAAGATCCGCCCGGAATAGCGCGGATATCCCAAGGGTTCTTGACCGCACCAAAGTAAGAATTTTCATTACTTGAACCCATCGCGAATTCATCGCAATTGAGCTTGCCCAAAGTGACCATGCCCGCGGCATTGAAGTGCTCAACCACGGTGGCGTCAAACGGACTGACATAATTCTCCAGCATTTTCGAGCCGGCGGTAGAGCGCAGGTGGCGCGTGACAAAAATATCCTTGTGCGCGATCGGGATGCCGGTCAAAACGGTGGCGTCACCTTTTGCTATGCGCTGGTCGGCCATGGCCGCCTGCTGCAGCGTGAAGGCCGCATCCACATGGTTGAAGGCATTCAGTGCATTGCCTTCCATGCGGGCCAGGTAATGCTGCGCCAACTCGGTGGCGGAGACTTGTTTGCTCTGCAATAGGGCAGAGAGTTGTTTTAATGAATTTGTATGCATGTGAATTGTTCTCTATTCTATGACCTGAGGTACCAGATACAGGCCATCTTGCGTCGCTGGTGCTACTTGTTGATATTCTGCGCGATGATTGGTCTCGGTCACGACATCTTCGCGCAAACGCAGGCACAGGTCAGGCATGAGTGCGGCGATAGGATGGCTAAGTGGGGTAATCCCACTGGTATCTACGGCTTTAAGTTGCTCGGCCAGATCGAAGATGCCATTGAGTTTGGCTAGCGTGCTGGTGGCTTCAGATTCGGAAAGTTCAAGTCGCGCCAGATTGGCGATACGTTTCACATCGGAAATAGTTAATGACATGTCTAAAATCGCGTGGTTAAAAGTGAAAGAATGGAATAAATTAAAAACGATAAACTAAAAGCGGATTACTGCGCTCAACATCGGCAAAAAAGGTATTTTGACTATCAATGTCGAATGCCTATTCATCCCTAGATTATAAGGTAGAATGTAGGGTTATTACCTTAAAATCGCGGCTTTGGCTATGCGTGACAATGGTTGAGGGTTTTTGATACAGTCAAACCCACTTTTTGGTGCAATAACAAATTTGTGCAGAACGTCTGTACATCATGTCAACACAGAATACACAGGATTTTACATGTTTGGTCTTTTTCGTAGCTATTTTTCAAATGATCTGGCAATTGATTTGGGCACTGCCAATACCCTGATTTATGTTCGTGGACAGGGCAT
>JAZJYB010000073.1:0-14881 GCA_040390685.1 Pseudomonadota bacterium
AACGAACTTAACGCAAATAAATATCTCGTTTTATTTGCAGTAGCTGTTGCTCATACCTGAAATCCCACTGGCGCAGATCTTCAAATTCCCTTTCCGTTCTGCGCAAGAAATCCCTCAATTCACGTTTTTCATGTTCACGCTTACTATCTGCCGCAGCAGTGTCAGCGGTAGTCGGACGGTTCTTATTTTCCTGATCGTGTTTTAGCTCTTTTTCGATCCTGCCTAAACGATGTTCAGCGTCACGACGGCGCTCGGCCAAGCGCTGCATCTCATCATGAGAGTATCTTTGCTTCTGCAAAATAACTTCATAGTCACGCCCGCTTTCCCAGGCATAACGCAGTTTATTTTGTAAGTTGATCGCGCAGACTTCAATCGCCATTCTTTGATTATGCTGTCCATAAGAAAATGCATTGTCCAGATTGCAGTAGCGAAGATTTTGCTCTGCCCAAGCTTGCTGATAGATGTCGCGAGTTTGCGGGATAATAAATACATTGTCTTTTCCTGCATTCGCCATTCTCTCCTCAAGCAGATTTGGCTTGCCATAGCCATCTTCATTTCCAACATCGAGCCAATACTTCTGCAAGCGTTGCTGCCACATTTGCATATATTCGCTTTCAGAAAACTTCAACCCGCGGTTCTTGGCATCGGCGCGCCTGGTGTTGACGTCTCGCCCTTGCGTAGCATCGTCCCAGGCCAGTCGTTTCCAGTATTCGACAATTTCCAGATTCCAGGCAGTGCGATAAGCGTCTTCGCGCAATTGCACACCCGCGCGTTGAGCCTCTAATGCGTGCTGCTTGAATTCGGCATCAGGGCGACCATCATGCGCATCCAGATAACCTAGATGCGTCCAATAGGCTTGATTGCCGCTTTGCCAGCCGTCTAAATAAGCGAGGCGATTAAAACCTATCTGAGTTCCTTCGTTCGCCCTGACATTTTCGATACTCGCCGGATGCCCAGCCAGGCCATCCTGTTCACCGATACCACGCCAGTAATTGGCATTTCCGGCAATCCAGCCTTGCTGGTAAGCGAGTTGATTTAAAGGCGTATGGTTTTTCTTGATAGCATTAGAAGTTGTCTGCTCGTTGAAATAAGAAATCGGCTTTGCCGCTGTTCCATCTTGCGTACCCAAGCGCAGCCAATATTGAAAATTGCCCTGCTCCCATCCTGCCCGATAATTACTCACAGAATCCGCACTAATTTTGACGTCATCGATATCCGCGCAAAATTTTCTGCGCTCTTCGTAACGCGGATCGAAACCCTGATCGCCATCCTTATTCCCTATGACGCCCCAATCGCCGGCCTTGCAATCATTGACGCGGACTCTCGTACTTTGACAAGCACCCAGGCTGGCCAACATCAGTCCGCTAACGCAGACCAGAACTAGCTTAGAACTCAGGTGAGAACTCACGTTAGAAATCAATGACATAGTTTGCTTTATTGAAGGAGGAAATGGCTTAACGCTTGAGCAATGTTTTTTGTTGACGAATGGGAGATCATCGATCTTTTGCTATAGCAAATTGAACACTTAGCCCCATATTGCTTAAAACCTGACACAATACGGCACATTGCATCAAAGCCCAATTTTACCGCACTCATACAGCTCTCAACTAAGCCAAGTTCATGACTACACCAAGCACGCCAAAAAGCAGCATTTCCACACTAAAAGGCTTAATCCCCTTTTTACTACCGTATAAACGCCAATTTCTACTTGCCGGAATCGCTCTAGTTGTCGCGGCATGCGCAACGCTGACCATTCCGTATGCTTTTCGCCAGATGATAGATCTTGGCTTTGGCGGAAGCGAACGCAACATCCAACACGTTGATGCCACTTTTCTGGCACTTTTTGGCGTAGCGGTCATCCTTGGCCTTGCCACAGCCTCACGCTTTTATATGGTGTCCTGGCTGGGTGAACGGGTTACCGCTGACATTCGGAATTCTGTGTATTCACATGTGGTCACCCAAAGTCCGGAGTTTTTTGAAACCACCCAAACCGGCGAAGTCTTGTCGCGCCTGACCACCGACACCACCCTGATACAGGCAGTGGTTGGCACCAGCATTTCCATGGCCCTGCGCAACATGCTGTTGTTTATGGGCGGCCTGGTGATGCTGTTTATCACCAGCCCTAAACTTTCTTCCATCATTATCGTCTTGCTCACAGCAGTGGTATTGCCTATCGTTTTCTTTGGCCGGCGCGTGCGGAAATTATCGCGCGATTCACAAGACAGAATCGCTGATGCATCTGCCATGGCGGGTGAAATCCTTAATGCGATGCCGACCGTTCAAGCTTTCACCCATGAACCGATTGAAGCACTGCGCTTTTTGACCTCAGTTGAAAACGCTTTTAAAACGGCTATGCGCCGGATACGGGCGCGTTCCCTGTTGACGGTTTTAGTCATACTCTTAGTCTTCGGTGCGATTGTGTTCGTGCTCTGGCTCGGCGCGCACGAAGTGATGCAAAACAAGATGAGTGGCGGCGAGCTCGGGCAATTCATTCTTTATGCCTCCATCGTTGCGGGCGCAATTGGCGCACTCTCTGAAGTCATGGGCGAGGCGCAACGCGCCGCAGGTGCAACTGAACGCCTGCTTGAGCTAATGTCGGTAGAGTCGCCAATACAGTCCCCTGCCTCGCCATCAAGTCTGCCGGCGCGGACTGCCAGCGGCGCAAGACTGACTTTATCCGACATTAATTTTCATTACCCTTCCCGCCCAGATACTTCAGCGTTAGCGCATTTGTCGCTCGATGTCACGCCAGGAGAAACAGTAGCGGTGGTCGGTTCTTCCGGTGCAGGAAAAACTACCCTGTTTCAATTACTGCTGCGTTTTTATGATCCGCAGCAAGGCATGATTCGTTTGGACGGCGTGAATATTCGCGAGTTGGATTTGCATGTGCTGCGCGACACGATAGGCGTCGTACCACAAGATACCGTCATTTTTTCGGCCGATGCGATGGAGAACATACGCTACGGTAAAGCCGATGCGACAGATGAAGAAGTCATCGCGGCGGCAAAAATGGCAGCCGCTCACGAATTCATCGAACGCCTACCTGAAGGCTACCGCTCCTTCCTCGGTGAACGCGGGGTACGTCTGTCGGGCGGTCAACGCCAGCGCATAGCTATCGCCCGTGCCTTGTTAAAAAATCCGCCTTTACTCTTATTGGATGAAGCCACCAGCGCACTAGATGCAGAATCTGAGAGGCTGGTTCAGGGTGCATTGGAAGTCGCCATGCAGGGACGTACTACGCTGATCATCGCGCACCGCCTTGCCACCGTGCAGCGTGCTGACCGGATTATCGTCATGGAACATGGTCATATTGTGGAAACCGGCACACACGCCTCTTTAGTTGCCCACGGTGGGATTTACGCAAATCTGGCTTCTTTACAATTCAATACCTTTGAGTCGTAAGTGAGATATTAAAAAGCTATGGCAGAATATTTGATCCGCTTCGCTTGGCGGACATTTATCTTGACGCTTGAAACACGCAGTGCGTACACTCTTACGTTCCCATTAGCCAGTCGATCATCCTGATCACACTTATTTTGCCTATGACCCGATTTCGCGATAGTATTTCCCCGCTAATTGCCTCTGCCCTTTTGTGCTGGTTGCCGCCGCAAATAGCGCATGCAGAAGAACCGTCAGCATTGACTCTTGTTCCTTCCAGCAGCATTAGCAACACGCAATTGAGTTCACCTTTAACTAACAGTGAAGAAATACCATCGGTAGAATTGTTAATTAAAGAAACTGACCTGTGGTGCAGGATACGCAATGGCTATGCTATTCCCGATCTGGATAACCAATTAGTCTCACAGCAAGTCGCCTGGTACAGTGCAAGGTCTGATTACATACAAAGAACTGTGCAACGCGGATCACGATATCTGTTTCATGTCGTTGAAGAGCTTGAAAAACGTGGCATGCCGACCGAACTTGCCTTGCTGCCCTTTATAGAATCAGCATTTAATCCGCAAGCGATCTCAACCGCAAAAGCTTCTGGCATGTGGCAATTTATGGCGGCAACCGGCCACGATTTCAAGCTCAAACAGAATATATTTAAAGATGACAGACGTGGAGTCCTTGATTCAACCGACGCGGCACTGAATTATCTGGAACGACTCTACGGAATTTTTGGTGACTGGCAATTAGTATTGGCTGCGTACAATTGGGGTGAAGGCTCAGTACAAAGGGCCATCAAGAAGCAACAAGCATTGGGATTGCCCATCGATTTCAATAGTTTGTCAAGCTTGATGCCCGTCGAAACAAAAAATTATCTACCAAAATTGCAGGCAGTAAAAAATATCATCGGACACCCAGAGCAGTTCAATATCGACCTGCCAAAACTAGATAATTTACCGTATTTTGTCAGTGTAGAAAAAACCCGAGACATTGATGTCAGGGTTGCGGCTAAATTAGCCGAGCTTTCGTTAGGTGAATTTACTGCGCTGAATCCGCAATTTAATCGGCCAGTTATTACAGGAAGCAACAACACAAAAATATTGCTACCAACCGATAACGCCGCATTATTCAAAGAAAATTTAGGTAAATGGCAAGGGCGACTTTCTACTTGGTCGACTCATCTTGTCAACAAAACTGAACGCATAGAATCATTGGCGAATCGTCTCGGCGTAAAACCCGATATTCTGCGCGAGGCAAATACGATTCCTGCCAAGATGATGGTGAAATCTGGATCATTCCTGCTTATACCAAAATCTGCAAAATCACCGGATCAAGATATCTCGGCAGAAATTGCAGAAAAAGCGCAATTAGTCATAGAAAAAGCATCGTCCAATACCAGACAGCTCAATGTCAAAGTGGGTAAGAACGATAATTTAAACACGCTGGCCAAACGATACAAAGTATCGGTGGTGCAATTGAGAAACTGGAATCACCTGAAGCGCGACACACTAGTCGCCGGGCAATCATTGCAAGTACAAGTGTCCGTCAGCCCAACGCGAAATAAATCACACAAAACGCTGCTTGCACATGCCAAAACAGGCAAAGCGGGCAAAAAGCATCAGGGTTAAAAACGTCAAGTTTTACAATTTCCAATCGACAAAAACAAAGGGCACGGATTAAAAATCCGCGCCCTTTTTTTAAGTGAATCCGCTATTGAAGGATATTTTAAGCTTTAGCCTGATTTGCAAAAATCAGCCAGTAGCGCGCCAAATCTCCAGTGCCGTCTTTACCTTGAACAGATTTCAAAATCTTGATTGCATTGGATTTTTTACCTGCTTGCAAATAAGCCATTCCAAGATGCAAATTCGCGTCTTCTTCATACTTGATTTCGCCTTTGGCAATGCCTTGTTCCATCATCGCAATTCCTTTATCGAATTGACCAGCTGTAACGTAGGCGTAACCCAAATTGACTAAAGCATTTCCGTCCCTGCTCTTATTCGCTTCAGACTCATTCGCCGCTTGTGTCTTGACAGTTTCAGCCAACGTCTTATTTGCCAGATCACGTAAACGATTATGACGTGCAGTTTCAGTGCCAGTACCTAAAGCGCCTGATTTAAAACCTTGATCAATAATCTTAATTGCCTCAACCGGGAATCCACCCTGCAAGGACAATTGCGACATATCCATAAAATCATTAGTCTTAGTGACTTGTCCCACAGCCAATTTCAAGCGAAACAAATCCAAAGACAAGCGTTGTGAATAACCTGGTTTTCTTTCGACGCTGTTCAACAAATTGACCCAGTATTCTTTTTTACCGTGAAATGAAACCAATTTTTCGAGTGCGCTAGCGTAACCGACTTTGTCATTCTGTTTCAATGCTGCATTTGCGTAAAATTCCAGATTAGCCAGGCTAGGAGTGCGCCCTGCTTTCTCGTCAGCAGCCAAATCAGCTTTCACCTCTTTCATCGCTTTAGCATTGTCGCCACCCATAGACATGGCGTGAATCATGTAAGGTCTCAAAGATGCATCTGTTCCGCCTTCTGCAAAATAACGGCCATAAGCCTGTGAAGCTTTGGCATAATTTCCTGCTTTGTAATAGGCATTCGCCAATACCTGTATCAGTTGCAACTGATCTTTTCCGGCGAGCTTATTTGCTGAAACGACAGACTCGGCAGCGCGAATCACCGCGTCATTATCTCCGGCTGCTGAAGCAATGGATAAACGCATGCGCTCAATAGTGAAATTTTCGCTGAGTGTCTTGCCACCTACACTGTCGGTGTCATGCAATTTAGTGAGTGCGTCTTTATATTTTTTTGCTTTATACAACTCACCAGCAGCCTGAACGATCTTGCCAACTTCTGGGCGCATAGATTCTTGCGCAAACGCTGTGTTAGCTGCAATATTTAACATTTCTGGTGCAGCCGAAAAACCGATAGCTGCAATAATAACGGCAAGGCGTGACAAACGAAGTGGTTTCATATTTTGATCTCTCAATCAATAAATTTTATAAACTAAATAAACTACAGATCATCGTAGACAATCGTAACCGTCATTTTATCCACGCTATGATCCACGATAGCACTATACATATGAAAACGGCAGGGAATACCCTGCCGTTTTATGATACCTTAATTTTTGAAATTGAAGCAGTCCAAAATTATTGATTCAAGAACTGCTCATTTCCAACCATACCAATCTTAGTCACACCAAGTCTTTGTGCCATCGCCATAACAGCGGCAACTGACTTATAGGCAACCAGTTTATTTGGCCGTAAATGCACTTCAGGTTGGTCTTTCGTTGCTGCAACAGCGGCTAACTTGGTTTCCAAAACCTGAATCGGCATCACTTCGCCATCCCACGAAATCGTTCCATCAAAATCAACGTCGATGGTTTTCACTACCGGCTCAACATGAATTAGCGGCGGTGGCGAATTGGTCGGCATGTTCAAATTGATGGAATGATTCTGAACAGGGATGGTGATAATCAACATAATAATCAGCACCAACATAACGTCAATTAATGGCGTCATGTTCATTTCCATCATTACTTCTGGTTCGCTCGAACTTGAGCTAGGAGCAGCCATACTCATAGGATTTCCTTTTTAAGTTTTGGATGGTGGCTCAATGATGAAGCCGACCTTCGCTATTCCTGCACGCTGGACTGTGAGAATAGTTTTACCCACAAACTCATAACGAGTATTTTGATCGCCACGAATATGCACTTCAGGCTGAGGAATAAGTACAGCCACGGCCTTCATTTTTTCGAATAGCTCATCTGTTCCCGCTAACGCTTTACGTCCGCCGTTCCAGTACATATCACCCTCTTTATTAATCGTCAGAGTAATATTTTCTGGTTTGGTTACATAAATCGTATTGGTATCAGCAGGAAGCTTTACCTTAATCGAATTGAGGACTACAGGTGATGTGATCAGGAAGATGATCAGCAATACCAACATAATATCCACCAGAGGGGTGGTATTGATGGTGCTGTTGACTTCGTCTTCACCGTCGCCATCATTGCCCATTGACATTGACATAATGTATTCTCTTCTGTGAACTCTAAATTCCTCTTCCTACTTATGGCCTTGAAAGGCTATAAATGAGAAGAGGATGAACTGATACTAATTCTGGTTAATCTCGAAGATTAAGCAACTTTTTTGCCTGAGTTTGCAGCAGCTTTGCTCATTGCGCCTGACAAAACTACAGAGTGCAAGTCGGCGCCGAAAGCACGAACTTCTTCCATGCAGCTCTTGTTGCGACGAACAACAAAGTTGTAACCAAGAACAGCAGGAACAGCAACACCAAGACCAATCGCAGTCATGATCAATGCTTCACCAACTGGACCAGCAACTTTATCGATAGACGCTTGACCAGAAGCACCGATCTGTGTCAACGCATGGTAAATACCCAAAACTGTACCGAACAAACCGACGAATGGAGCAGTTGAACCAACTGTCGCCAAGAACGCCAAACCATCTTGCAAACGGCTTTGAACTTTATCAACTGAACGCTGGATAGACATAGTCACCCAAGAATTCAAATCGATTTGTTCTAGCAACGCACCTTCGTGATGCTGAGTCGAACTGACGGCCGCTTCAGCGATAAAACGGAATGGGCTACCTTCTTTCAGGCTGCTGATACCAGCGCCTACGCTAGAAGCTTTCCAAAACTTGCTAGCTTCTTTAGCTTGGCCAGACAGTTTTACTTGATCAATGATTTTAGTGATCAAGATATACCAGCTACCCATAGACATAATTGCCATAACCAGCAAAGTACCTTGGGCGACTACGTCACCACCCTTTAACAGGGCTTCCATACCGTATGGATTTGCGACTTCTTTTACTACAGGTGCTGGGGCTGCTGCATCTGCTGCAGGAGCATCGGCTGCTGGTGCCGCTGGTGCAGCTTCTACAGCTGGAGCAGAAGCAGAAGCGTCTGTGTCAGCAGCAAATACTGGAGTCGTTGCAATAGAGGCTGTCAGTGCGAAAAGTACTGCCGCCAGGAATGTGCTTAATTTAGCGCGGGTTTTCATGTAGATACTTCCTTTAAAAATGAATTTAGTAATACTTACGTTGGTGTTGAATAAAACGTTCTGTCTCTTACTTTGTTACTTGTTGGCCTTGTTTTAATCAAGCTTCCAAACGTATTGCACCTTAGTCGTGGTTGCTTGAGGCTTACCATCAACCGTTCCAGGTTTATTTTTGCACGAACCCGACAACAATTGGGTACGCACAGCATTGTCTAAGCCCCTAAAACCACTAGACTTATCGATCTTAACATCAGTTACAGAACCATCTGCGCCAGTAACAACAGACAATACGACTGTGCCTGTCTCTTCATTACGAAGCGAAGCCCTTGGGTATTCTGGCTTACAGCCAGCTTGCTCAAAGTTAATTACGGCAGGAACTATCGAAGGACCTGCTGGCCGTTCAGAAACAACTGGCGCAATCGCTTTTGGCAACACATTACTATCTGGTCTAACATTTGACACCGTCGAAATTGCATTTGGTGACGGAGCCTGCTGCTGCACCTGAACTTCCGGAGGCGGAATAAACGGTGGCGGAGGCGTCAACAACTTCGGTGGCGGCGGCGGTGGTGTATCTGGTGGAGGTGGTGGTGGTTTTACCTCCTCAACGATCTTTGTTTCCAAAGGTTTTTGGAAGGCCGCTTTAATATGAGCCGCACCGCCATTGATCAACCCATAGACCAAAGCCACGTGAAATACAATTACAAGACCTATCCCGGCAAATTTCTTACCCGGTTCTGGCTCGCGTCCTGAAAAATCCATACTTGTTCCCTCCAAAACCCCAACAATTTACAAAAAGCTGCACACGGACGAAAGATTACATATGTGATGAGCCAACAAAAAGCGAACGCACGATCAGACTACAAGATACACCACGTTAGCAGATTAGCACATCAAATAAATAAGGTTTAAGGAACAATATACTTGAATATATGTCCTAGTTTCCGTTTGCGCCCCATATTTACCCTAAGTTACGGGTAAATAGACTCCCCCATTAGGTCAAGCATTCTTACACGCCAACAAAACCGCTGAACCGTACAACCCAACATTAACAGCGATTCACACTGATTTCTTATCAGTTTAGAATTAGACCTCTATTTTAACGACAAATTAAATGGAGTACCAAGCTTTTATTGAAGTACAGGTCACCAGCACTATTTGAACAAGACTGAAATCTTCGTCTTATTGCGCTTTAAAAAACCAAGGCGTATTTTGCCACAAATAAACTGTTGAATGGAAGTGACATTTCGATTGTGCAACGCAGCAATAAAATGGTGCGATGTTATTAAATCTATTACTAGAGCAACTATTATTTTGTATGCCTAATTAAACACCAAAAAAAGTTCTAGTAATCTAGCTAAAAGCAATCTAAAGAGGAATTAAAATTAAGTTTAAGGCAATTAAAAAAGCCTCTAAAATATGAACAATAAAATTAGAAATTTGTACTTTTACTACTAAGAAGAGGTGTTTATGTCAAATTTAAATTCACAATATTTTTATTTTTAACGTTCCGGTAGCTTCAAACTGGGCAATCGCACAATAATTTATTTTAATAATTGCCCGTTTGTGCGTGAGCCTCTACAATTCCGACCTATTGAGGAAACGTTCTAATTTCAAACGCCCTCAAATAGTTGCAATAACAATAGTATAAAACCCTTAACGCATGACCTTTGCGCTTATTAAAAGGCTGATTAGCCAGTAAGCTGCCTGGATTATGCGTTAATACCTGGAGTTAACATGGCATTTCTGCAAGGCAAAAAAATTCTTATCACCGGTTTGTTATCTAACCGCTCTATCGCTTACGGCATTGCACAAGCCTGTAAACGCGAAGGCGCAGAACTTGCATTTACTTATGTCGGAGAACGCTTCAAGGACAGAATTACGGATTTTGCCAAGGAATTTGGCAGTGACTTGATATTTGATTGCGATGTCGCCAGCGATGAACAGATCGAAGCCGTGTTTACTGACCTGGCCAAGCATTGGGATCAATTGGATGGTTTAGTCCACGCCATAGGTTTTGCGCCGCGTGAAGCGATTGCCGGCGATTTTCTCGATGGTTTCTCGCGTGAAGCCTTCAAGGTTGCGCACGATATTTCCGCCTATAGCTTCCCGGCGATGACCAAGGCGGCATTGCCGATGTTGCGCGAAGACTCTTCCGTGTTGACTTTATCGTATCTGGGTGCGATTCGCGCTATTCCGTATTACAACACCATGGGTTTAGCCAAGGCATCGCTGGAAGCAAGCGTACGTTATCTGGCTGAAAACCTGGGTAAAAAAGGCATACGCGTCAACGGCATCTCGGCCGGCCCGATCAAGACCCTGGCTGCGAGCGGCATCAAAGACTTCAGCAAACTACTGGGATTCGTCGCGGAACATGCACCCTTGCGCCGAAATGTGACAATTGAAGAAGTCGGCAATACTGCGGCTTTCCTGCTGTCACCTTTGGCCAGCGGCATTACCGGTGAAATCACTTATGTTGACGGTGGCTTCTCGCATGTCATGGGATTGACACCGGAATAGGCTCTCGCACCTCTATAAATCCAATTCTCGGGCGCATACCTGCGTCGAAGTGACAAAATGCGATCGTCGCAATACCGACGTATTGCTGCGTTTTGCGCCTTGGTCTGCATCCCGACAATTGAATTTCTAGAGGCGCGCGTTATTATCGAAAAATGAGTGGACTGAATGCCTTGGTCGATATCGAAATAAAATCGCCCACTTTCAGCCCAGCCACCTCATCTTCCGCTGCAATAATTTCCACAATATCCCGCCCTATCAACAGCGATAAAACGTAGATCACTTCCTCCCTGCGTATCGCCAAGACCTGTGCGCGCAAATTGAGTTTTCCCTGTAAGCGCTGCCGCAAGAAGACTTCTGCCGGCGAGCCTGAACGAACTACTTTGCCGCCTTCCAGTTGAATCACCTGATGCGACAATTTGAAGACTTCACCCACATCATGACTCACCAAAAGCGTGGTCAAGCCGCACTCCTGATGCAAGCGCAATAGCTCATCCTGCAATTGCGCGCGCATTGCGCCATCGAGTGCTGACAGCGGCTCGTCTAGCAGCAATAATTTTGGCTTGCGCGCCAGTGCACGCGCCAGTGCCACGCGTTGCTTTTGTCCTCCCGACAAAGTCTCTGGCAGACGGTCATGCAATTCAGTCAATCCTGTCATGTTCAACAAGCAATCCACCCATGCAGTTTGCTCTTTGGTTACTGCATATGCCACGTTGCCACGCACTGTTAAATTAGGAAATAAAGCGTAGTCCTGAAACACATAAGCGATTGATCGTTGTTGCGGTGGCAGATTGCTTTTCTTGCCTGTGGATCCGTCATTAAACCAGACCGCACCATCGACCACGATGCGGCCATGATCTGGCTCGGTCAATCCTGCCAGTATGCGCAATATCGTCGTCTTGCCTGCACCTGAGGGGCCGAACAAGGTAGCAAACGCACGCGACTCCAGACGCATTTGCACATCCAGCAGCATCTCACCGCTGGCACTACGTAGCTGTTTTTGCAGTGAAAGTTCTAGCATGGGCTAAAGATGAATTATCTTAAAAAAGCTTGCAGGTAACGGCGCTTGCCCGTGTACACCAGCAAAAGGACAGCGAAGCTGACGGCAAACAAGACCATTGCATAAAAATGTGCCGCGCCATAATTCAGACTTTCTACCTCATCATAAATTGCGATGGAAGCGACCTTGGTAACACCAGGAATATTCCCGCCTATCATCAGGACCACACCAAATTCACCGATGGTATGCGCAAAACTCAGCACCACGCCCGTCAGTAAGGCGGATTTAATATTCGGTAGCAATACATGAAATAAGGTATAGCGATCCGACTTACCTAAAGTGCGGGATGCCTCGACCAAAGAGAATGGCAGGTTCTGCAAACCCGACTGTATCGGCTGCACCATAAATGGCAAACTGAAGATCACCGAACCGATGACCAAACCGGCAAAACTAAACACCAGGCGCACATCAAAGGTCTGCACTAACCAATGGCCAAAGGCAAATTGTGGACTGAACGCCAGCAACAAATAAAATCCCAACACCGACGGCGGCAGCACCAATGGCATGCTGACTAAGGTTTCAAAAACTGGCTTGAAACGCGTGCGAGAAAATGCCAGGCGATATGCCAGTGGAATGCCTACGACTAACAGGATCAAGGTAGTCAGGCCAGCCAACTCAAAAGTTAATAACAAGGGCTGCCAGTCGTAAGCAAAAAAATTCAAAGAATTCATTCAGCCTCCAATGCCAGCAAGCTCATTTCATTCGACTTGACCAGACCTTCTACCACATCACCCACAGCAATCTGCAAGCTACGTGCCGAGCGCGAGGTAATCACTGAGCTGATCTGTATACCCTGCATATCCAGCACGACGCGGGTCAGCACCTGCCCAATTTCCAACTTTGTTACGATGCCCGGCAATCTATTGCGCATGCTAATCTGGCCCGAGAGATTTTTTGCCAGAGCGACTTCGGTTTCTTTAAATAACAAGCGTACCGCCTGACCGATTTTCCACGCCGCCAATTGTTCGGCACTGCCCAGCAAAGTCGCCGTGAAGCGCTGCGATGCGACCGCCACATCGACAATGGCCACGCTGCCATGCGCTTCTATCGCGACGATGACTCCAGTGAACGTATTCATGGCAGCTTATAGCCATTTCGCTCAAGGATTATTCGCACTTTAGCCGAAGATAAAAAATCATAGAACTGTTGTGCCAGAGCGCCATTGGTCTCTTTGCCGTGTTTAAGTATGACTGCACCTTGCGCGATGGCTTGATACGAGGCGGACGGCAATTCTATCCATTTACCCTGCCCTTTCATCTCCGCCGAACTGACTACCGATTTGGCGGTAAAACCCAGATCCGCCACGCCAGAATGTATGTATTGATTGGTTTGCGAAATACTTTCACCAAACACTATTTTGACTTGCGTTTTGCTATCCACCTTGTAATAACTCAGGGCGCGCATCGCCTCTCTGCCATAAGGTGCAGTCTTGGGATTGGCGAGCGCAATTTTGTTGATGCCATCACTCATCAGCAAGGTTTGCCACTGGCTCAGATCAAGATTTTTCGTGGTCCACAACACCAGGACACCGTAGGCGTACACCTTCGGTGCGGCAGTAGCAAATCCATGCGCGTGCAAATATTCCGGGTATTCCATATCGGCCGACAGAAACACATCGAACGGTGCGCCGTTCATGATCTGGGTGACAAATTTACCGGACGAGTTCAGCACCGCCTGAACTTCGTGCCCCGTTTCCTTTTTAAATTCAGCCTTGATATCGTCAAACACATATTGCATATTGGCGGCAACCGCGACCGACAGCGCATGGGCACCAGCGCTTGCGGCCGATAACATCAGGAAAATCGTCGCAGCAAAGGTGCAGATGCGTCGTGCAAGATTCATGTAGGACTCGTTTGTTTAGGTAATGGCCGTCGAAAAAATTAAGTGAATCTAATCGACAAAAATAAAACTTTCGACAAGACATGCAATTAGACAACAAACCAACACCCACCGCACTACTTTCCGGCAAAAAGCTGAACTGAATCAACAAAGTAGTGCGTTTTCCGAGAAACTACTGTATAGTCGCGTTTTTTGCACTGCAATATAATTTATTGTGATGCATATGCAGCACCGTATAGCCTGTGCGTACCCTGTAATGATGGTACCGCAGTGTAAAAGCCCTCCCGCCCTGCATGTCTTGCTCCTTGAGACATCATCCCGGCGCAAAGCTTTTGTGCCGAAATTTCATCGTATACCGTTTTAAAGTGGTTTTCTTTGTTCATTTCGTTTGGTTGACGCTGCTTTTTCGCGCGCCTTGCTTTTTGCATGGCGCAAATGTATTAAAACCCGAAAGAGAATTTAAATGACTTTTGAAACACTAGGCCTGCACACGTCCATCCTCCGCGCTATCACTGATAGTGGCTATACTGAACCTACTTCAGTACAAGTACAGGCGGTACCCGCTGCGATTGCCGGACGTGACTTGCTGGTCTCTTCACAAACAGGCTCCGGTAAAACTGCCGCCTTCATGCTGCCTGCGCTACACAAATTTGCAACCGAGGCAGATAGCTTAGAAGTAAGCGCTGCCGACAAAACACCAAATCAAGAACGCCAATCTGCCCGTTCACGTGGCGAACGCCCACGTTTCGTCGCAGCAAAACCAAAAATGCTGGTATTGACACCTACCCGCGAATTGGCTTTGCAAGTAACCACAGCAACAGAGAAATATAGCGCCTATTCACGCAAGATCAAGGCTGTGTCGATCTTGGGCGGTATGCCTTATCCAAAACAGATGCAATTGTTGTCACGCAACCCAGAAATTCTGGTCGCCACTCCAGGTCGTCTTATCGACCATATGGAATCCGGCAAGATCGATTTCTCTGAACTGCAAATTCTGGTTCTCGATGAAGCAGATCGCATGCTGGATATGGGATTTATTGATGACATCGAAAA
>JAZJYB010000074.1:0-8555 GCA_040390685.1 Pseudomonadota bacterium
GAATGAGCAAAATTGCTCGATTATAGGCTTCCGGGGTGAGAGAGGGAGCTATAACCGAACGGCAATATTTCTTTCGTCCGTATCCATTATAGGCTTCCGGGGTGAGAGAGGGAGCTATAACTAGTACTGTGAGTTGGTCAACGGGTACTGTATTATAGGCTTCCGGGGTGAGAGAGGGAGCTATAACTGGCGCACAACTGACACGGGCGGAAGGTGAAGTATATCACCCCCGTTTCTGAGGGGATCGTATAGACCGAAATTTCAGACCTGCCTTTCAATACGCAAGTCCCTTGCGCATTACAAGCATGATACTTTCAGAAGGTACATAAAGAGTACGTGTAGCAGCGTCCTAATTTGCCTCAATCATCCCGATCCAAATGCAAAGAAATAACACTAGTCGGCACCGCACAAGGCTCTTCATCAAAAGCAATATCCCCATTCGCATCGGCCACACCGGTCGCAGCCAGATCTTTAAAACCGAACAGGTTCTTATCCATCAAATGGGAAGGTACGACCGTTGATAGCGACGAGAAAATACTCTCGACGCGGCCGGGATATTGCTTCTCCCATTCGCGCATCAGGTTCTTTATTTGCTTGCGTTGCAGGTTCTCTTGCGAGCCGCAGAGATCGCAAGGGATGATCGGAAATTTTTTGACTTGGGCATAGCGCTCGGAATCGGCTTCCTTCACATACGCCATCGGTCGTATCACGATGTGCTTGCCGTCATCGGATTGTAGTTTGGCTGGCATGCCTTTGAGCTTGCCGCCAAAAAACATATTTAGGAAGAAGGTTTCCAGGATGTCGTCGCGGTGATGGCCTAGCGCGATTTTGTTGGCGCCTAGCTCATCAGCTACTCGGTACAAGATGCCACGCCGCAGCCTGGAGCATAGCGAGCACGTGGTCTTGCCTTCGGGGATCAGGCGCTTGACGATGCTATAGGTATCCTGATTTTCTATGTGATACGGAATGCCGAGTTTTTCTAAATACGCTGGCAAAATGTGATCAGGAAAATTCGGTTGTTTCTGATCCAGATTGACTGCGACGATTTCGAAATTGATCGGTGCGCGCTCGCGCAGCGTCATCAAGATATCCAGCAGGGCATAACTGTCTTTACCACCTGAGAGGCAGACCATGACTTTGTCGCCTTCTTCTATCATATTGAAATCGCCGATGGCCTGGCCGACCTGGCGGCAGAGGCGCTTGTGCAGTTTGTTGTTTTCGTAGGTGATTTTTTCCTGCGATTTTTGCGTCGGCGCGCTGGTTTCTACTATTGTGGCTTGCATGATATTGGTCGTTTCTAGGCTTCGTTCTTGATCTGAAATACTTCTACCCCGACGCCTTCGCAATCGGGATACACGTCGGGCTTCATAGTGGAGACGCGCACCGCGCGCACGCGTGGATGCGCCAGCATAATTTTGGCGACATCGTCACATAAGGTCTCCTGCAAATGCACATGGCCTTGCGCTATCCGTGCTGCGATGGTGCCGCGCATGAAGTCGTAGTCGACTACCTCATCGAGCTGATCGGCGACCGGGGTCGAGAGCGACAACGGGATATACAGATCGACATTGATGATCACGCGCTGCTCGCCCTTTTTTTCAAACTCGTGCACGCCGATGTTGATCGAGACTTCGTAGTTGCGCAAAAACAGGCGGCGGCAATCGGCCAGTTGTGGGTGGTGCAGGATGGATAGCATAGTGGGTTTTTTATATAGATGAAACAGGTTTTGTCGCCGACATAAACATCACATCGCGCTGCAAGGGAATTAAGTGCTGGCCGCCATCGACCAATAAAGTCGTGCCGGTAATCGCCGGCGAATCTGCCACGAAGCAGACAGTATTCGCGATGTCGTCCGGCGTGCTGGATTTGCCCAGCGGCGTGCGCTGATGCGCGAGTTCGAAATCATGCTGCGATTGAGTGCCAGACACCAGCGTAATGCCAGGCGCAATGCCGACCACGCGCAGACGCGGTGCAAAGGCCTGCGCCAATGTGGTGGTGGCGCATTGCAAGGCGGCCTTGGATAAGGTGTAGGACAAGAAATCGGGATTCAGGTTGTACAGTTTTTGATCGAGCAAATTGATCACGCAAGCTTGCTCACCATCGACGGTGGCGGCGTGTAGCGCTTGCGCCAGTAGCAACGGGGCGGTCAGGTTGACTTGCATGTGCTTATCGAGTGTCTGCGGCACAAAATTTTCTGCGCTGTCTTGTTCAAACAAAGAGGCGTTATTCACGATGCATTGCACAGTCCCCAGCGCGGCTATGGCGCGTGGTAGCAGGGCGCGCACTTCGTCTGCATTCGCTAGGTCACATTGCAGGGCGATGGCGCGTTGCCCCAGCGCCTGGATCTCGGCCACCAGCGCGGCGGCCTCTGCTGCCGATGTGCCAAAGTGCACCGCCACATCCCAGCCGCGTTGCGCCATGCTTAGGGCGATGTGCCGGCCCAGGCGTTTGGCCGCACCGGTGACCAAGGCCACGCGCGGAGTTCCGGTATTTGAACTTGCTGCCGTTCTTGCTACTGTCATCATGAGAATGTTTTTAAACTTTAGTGCTGCGTTTTTTATACAATACCGGCATGCGACTTTTAAATCCCACACCGAATAACAAATTATCTCTTCCTGCACCTGGCCCGGATGCGCTTGCCGCATCAGCCGCCTTGGTGCAATTAATTCACGCGGAGATTGCCGCCAACGCAGGCTGGATCAGCTTTGCGCGCTATATGGAACTGGCCTTATATGCACCGCGACTCGGCTATTACAGCGGCGGCGCAGCCAAGCTCGGCGAAGACGGTGACTTTACCACCGCACCTGAAATGTCGGCGCTGTTTGGCGCCACCTTGGCTCATGTCGCGGCGAATTTATTTGCCCAGACTTCAGCGAATATCATGGAGTTTGGCGCCGGTACCGGGCGTTTAGCTTTTGATATCTTGTCTGAATGCCAGCAAGCGGATATTCAAATAGAGCGCTATTTTATCGTGGAATTGTCCGGTGAACTCAGATCGCGGCAAGAAGACTTGCTGAAAGACTTCCCGCAGGTGCGCTGGTTGCAGGCCATGCCTGAGGCTTTTTCGGGCGTGGTGCTGGGCAATGAGGTGCTCGATGCGATGCCGGTACAGCTGGTGTTGAAGGCGGAAGATGGCTGGGTTGAGTGCGGTGTCAGCCTTGCAGGGCAAGACTTTGTCCTCAGCGAACTGGCATGCCCAGATAACCTGGTGGCGCAGATCCCGGATGCAGAACAACTGCCAGTCGGGTATTTAACCGAAGTGCATCCTGTGGCGATGGGTTTCATGCGCAGCCTGGCGCATATGCTGCTGGCAGGGCATAGCCGCAATGCTAAAGGCGCCGCCGCGATTTTGCTCGACTACGGTTTTCCCTCATCTGAATATTATCTGGAGCAACGCTCACAAGGAACCTTGATGTGCCATTATCGCCATCACGCGCATCCAGACCCCTTTTATTTGCCTGGCTTGCAAGACATCACGGCGCACGTCGATTTCACCGCGATGGCGCAAGCCGCTCTGGATGGCGGGCTGGATTTGCTGGCTTACACCAGTCAGGCCGGATTTTTACTCGAGGCGGGTATCGCACACATGCTGGCGCGCACCCCGGCCGACCAGCCCATGGAATATCTGCCTAAGGCGAATGCAGTGCAAAAGCTGATTTCTCCGGCAGAAATGGGTGAATTGTTTAAGGTGCTGATCATCGGAACGGGCGTTGAGCTAGCCCCAGAATTATTAAAGCATGACCGTAGTCACCGGCTTTAGTATCGCCTAGTTGGTAAATTGCGCTTTCGTTAAAGGAAACAAAATGATACGTTGGGTAGTAGTGATATTTTTTGCAGTTATTGTATTTTCTGCATTGTTGCCATGGCTAGAAAAACTCGGTATAGGCAGGTTGCCGGGCGACCTGCGCTTTAAATTATTTGGCCGTATTTTTTCTTTGCCATTTGCCTCGACCATTTTAATATCACTGGTGGTGCTGTTGATTGCGCGGTTTTTATAATGTGTTTAAAAACATCACGGGCTTATCTGCCTTGCCGTGTCTATAATGAAGCCAATATTTAAAACATTTCCCATCTCTTGCGAAAATTTATTTTATTGGTCAATTTACTAATGAAGGTTTCATGAGCGATCTTGGCGAACTTAGGGCATTGTTAATTGAGCCAAATGCAGGCATGCGTGTCAGTTTGCATAACATGCTGAATTTATGCGGCATCACAAAAATCGAGCATGCACTGACTGCCGGTACGGCTGCGCGTGTGATCCAGACCAAGGCCTTCGATCTTGTGCTCTGTGAATATGACCTCGGCATCGGCCAGGATGGCCAGCAATTGCTCGAGGATGTGCGGCATCACAAGCTGACGCCCTTGTCGACTATTTTTATCATGGTGACCGCGGAGCGGGCCTATGCCAAAGTGGTCAGCGCGGCAGAACTTGCCCCTTCTGATTATTTGCTGAAGCCATTTACCGCCGACATGCTGCTCGAGCGCGTCATGCGGGCGATAGAAAAACGCAAAGCCTTCATGGAAGTTTATGAATTGATGGAGCGTGGCGCACTGCGCGAGTCTATCTCCGCTTGTCTTGAGGGCGAGAAAAAATTTCCGCGCTATGCCGTTGACTTCATGCGCTTTCGTGCGGAACTCCATGTGATACTTGGTGAAGCGGTTGAGGCAGAAGCCTTATATACCCAATTATTCGAATTAAAAGCGGTTGCTTGGGCAAAATTAGGTTTGGCAAAAACTTTGTTTATGCAGGGTAAATATCAAGAAGCGGAAGACCTCCTCAAAGTCTTGGTCAGCGAAAACGATAAGTACATGGATGCTTATGATTGGCTGGCAAAAACCCACGAGGCGATAGGCGAACTGCCCGAGGCCAAGGTGGTGTTGAATACTGCCGTAGAAGTGTCACCACATGCGGTGCGGCGTCTGCGTAAATTAGGTGAAATCGCGCTCAAGACCGGCGACATAGAAACCGCCGAGACAATGTTGAAGAAGGTCGTAAGTAAAGCCAAATATTCTGAATTCAGAGACCCGGAAGATCATGTAAAGCTGGTCGATGCCCTGGTGAAGAAGGGTGATCATGATCAGGCCAAGGCGGTCATCCGCGATCTTGAAAAGAGCATGGTAGGGATCAAGAAAACCGAGGCATGTCGGGCGATTTCTGCGGCCATGGTGCACGCTGGCACCGGCGATAGTCGTTTAAATGAAGAGCTAGATAATGCCGTGGTGGCCAGCCGTGACAATGTTGGCCTCTCGACTGATATGAAGCTGGGCCTGGCGAAAAGCTGCCTGGAAAATAATCTGGAAGACGCAGCATCAGAAGTGATCATGGATGTGATGCGCAATGCGCCGAATAAAGAGGCGGTGTCGCGTGCCATGGGTGTCTTTGAAAGCGCCGGTAAGGGGCATTTGGGTAAGGAACTCGCTGAACGCAGTCAAAAAGAAGTCATGGAACTGGTGGCGCTTGGGGTGCAAAAAGCCAAGCAGGGCGATTTCCGTGGTTCAGTAGATTTGATGACATCTGCGGCGCGTAAGTCGCCGGATAATCTGCAAGTCGTACTAAACGCCGCCCTGGCGTCCTTGAAGTGCCTGGAAAACCTCGGATGGGATCAACAAATTGGCAGCCAGGCCCGACAATTGATAGAATCTGCAGGGCGACTTGATCCTATGAATCCACGCTTGAAAGCGATCCGTGGTTTGTACGATGAGTTACAGAAAAAATATGGCATTGATGTCATTCGAAAAACTTCTTAATGATCACTATGCAAAGTCCCGCGACCGGAAAATCTGAACAACATGTGCCTGAAACGGCGAAAGACCGTTTACTGGCTAAAATCAAAGAGGATAAGGGCTTGCCGACTTTAGGCGCAGCCATTTCCAAAGTGGTGGAAATTACCTCTTCAGGTGAAGACTCTGTGGCTGAACTGGCGCATTTTGTCTTGTCTGATATAGGCTTGACACAAAAAATATTGCGCCTGTCAAACACCATACATTTCCGCCCTATATCAAGTGTGCCGGTAACGACCATCACGCGTGCGATCTTTCTGCTTGGCTTTAATGCCGTGAAAACCAGCGCCACGGCGATGTTACTGGTCGATTGTTTCAAAGATAAAAAACAGGCGCAAAGCGTACGTAAAGAATTGGTGCACGCCCTATGCTCCAGCATCATGGCACGTGATTTATCGCAATTTAGCAAATTTCCCGATACTGAGGAAGTCGCGGTGGCGGCCCTGTTCAAGAACATCGGGCGGGTCTTGGTCGCCTCTTTTGATCACCCCTTGTACAAGCAAATCCAAAGCCAGCAGGCACTTGACCCTGGTATCGCTGACGCTTCGGTGAAGACCTTGCTTGGATGTAGCTATGAGCGTTTTGGCGAGACCGTGCTGCAGGAATGGAAAATTCCTGAAATGATCGTTCAGGCGCTTGCCCCATTGCCAGGAGGCGAATTAAGAAAAACCGAACATCGTAGCGATTGGCTCAAGCAAGTTGCGAGTTTTAGTGACGCATTGGCAGACATGATCGTCAATGGTGATCAGCAGTTTTCGGCCAAGAGCATGTCACAACGGTGCGAACCATTACTGAAAAGATTCGGCAAGGCGCTGGAAATAGGGCCGTCGCAACTGGAACAAATTTTAGTCAGGGTGGAAAAGGAAACCCGCGAGCTGGCGAATAGCATGGATTTGGCGATGCCTTCGGTTTCTTTTGGTGACACGCCAGTTGAAACGCCGGAGACTGACCCCTTGAGTGAATTCATGTTGCAGAGTTTCGATTCTGATCAAGCACCGGAGGTAAAGCGTTATCCCAGCGGTAAACCCACTAACGCACGCGACCTGTTGCTGGCCGGGGTGCAGGACGTGACGCAAATGTTGACGTCAGACCAAAGCAAGCTCAGCGATATGATTTTGTTGGTATTGGAAACTTTGTATAGCTCGATGGGGTTTAGATTTGCCACCGCCTGTTTGCGCGATGGGCCAAATGCCCGCTATCTGGCACGTGTTTCTATCGGCGAACGTTACGCAGAAATCCAAAAAGGCTTCGTTTTCCCTGCGCAATCCGAGAACACGATTTTTCACCTGGCGATGAACAACAACGCCGATTTGATGATTGCTGATGCGACGGTGCCGAAGATACAAAATATGCTTCCCGTATGGCATAAAAAGTTATTGCCGGATGCACGCAGCTTTATTGTCTTGCCGCTCATCGTGCAACAAAAGCCATTAGGGTTTTTCTATGCCGACCGGACAGTCACGGCAGACGAAGGCGTGCCGCCGGACGAGACCGCGTTGATCAAGACCCTGAAGAGCCAATTAGTGGCGGCAATCGCACGACGCTAACTTATTCCAATTCTAAAACATCCGTGTCGTCGTTACCTTCGCCTCGCCGTGCTAAAGCACTGTCTTCGGCTCGTCGCCTAGACACGAATGTTTTAGAAATGGAATTTTCTTGGGCTAGTTCGCTTAGCCTAAAGGGATTTCCTGCTTCTTGGCCAGCGCATCAATATCCTGCCAGATAGTCATTTGATTCAGCAGGCGCGTGGCTGGATCAAGCATGGCGTTGAGGTTAAAGAATCGCTCTAAAGCGGTCTCATCAAAATTACTGCTTTGCGAGAAATTGATGCGGCCATATTGCTTCTTAAACGCCAGCAGCAGATCACCGGGCGTATCTTTGTGCCAGGATTGCATTAAGCCACCGACCATCAAGGCGCTGTCAGTGGTTTGTTCCAGCACTCTGGGGTTTTTTGCGCTGCCGACATCACGGTAATCAAGCAAGCGTGGAAAGTAGAATTTATTAATCCAGTTTGCCGGTATGCCGTTAGGGCGTAACAGGCTGCCACTGCGCCAGAGCTTCCAACTTTTATCGCCGTTCTCATCATCGATAAAATGATCATCTGCCTGTAATAAGCAATCTTCTTCCAGCGTAATTTCCAAGACGACCGGCAAACCCGCTTGAGCCGCGATATCTTCGAGCTCTGGCATCCGTGGTTTTTCGCCATGGGCATTTTGCAGTTGTTTGACAAATTCTGCCAACAGATCCTGATTGGCTGCATGCAATGCGCTGGTGGCATTGCAAAACGCCGCGCATGCAGCATGGTATGCCATCAGTTCGCCGACATAAATGCCAGTCGAAACGGCTTGATTTTCTTCACCGTGTTGAAAGCCTTGCCTTAGCGTATCGGCCGCTATTCCATGACGGAAGATGGGGTACAGTGCGGTCGAGATCGTGCCAAATTTGACCTTGGTCCCTGCTGTCAGAATAAATTCGCTCATACTATTACTTTCATAAAAATTTTTCACCCATGCCCAGTCCCAGAAGTACCAGTACACCCAAGATGGCAAACACCGTTGCAGCAATCCAGCGCACGATGTGGAAAGGAAAATTCGGCGCCGCAATTTTGCCCAAAAATACTGCGGGAACATCGGCGATCATCATGCCCAAGGTGGTGCCGGCAATCACCAGAGGCAGGTTACTGTATTGGGCTGCCAAGGCGACTGTGGCAAGCTGGGTTTTATCGCCCATTTCTGCCAGAAAAAACGTCACGCAGGTCACGAGAAAAACCCCAT
>JAZJYB010000075.1:0-12986 GCA_040390685.1 Pseudomonadota bacterium
AACGGCGTGATCGAGGCATTGGCAGAAGCCTGCGATGCCGGGCTGGCGGCACAACTCCCGGTCATTTTGTCGCATCACAAATGCGCCGGCCCGGCTAACTGGGGGCGCAGCGCCGAAACTCTTGCATATATTTCCAGCCGCCGCCGTACGCAAACGGTAGGGCTCGATGCCTACCCGTATCCGGCCGGCTCCACCGTACTTGACCCGGCATATGTCGATGGCGTGATGCGCATCATGATCAGTTTTTCAGAGCCGTTTCCGGAAATGGCGGGACGCGATCTGGCCGATATTGCCGCTGACTGGGGCGTCGACCAGAAAGCCGCGGCACGGCGCCTGCATCCGGCTGGTGCAGTGTATTTTCAGATGCGCGAAGACGATGTGCAGCGCATCCTGAGTTACCCGCATACGATGATAGGGTCAGATGGGCTACCGCACGATCATCATCCACACCCAAGGCTGTGGGGCGCCTTTCCACGCGTGCTTGGGCACTATTGTCGCGATCAAAAACTCTTTACTTTGAGTGAAGCAATTAGGCGCATGACACAGCTATCCGCCGACAACTTCGGCCTCAGGCAACGCGGCAGGCTGGCAGTAGATTGCTGGGCCGATATAGTTATCTTTGATCCGGATACCATCGCCGACCGCGCCACTTTCGCCGATCCTAAGCAAGCCGCAACTGGCATCCATAGTGTCCTGGTGAACGGTGCAATTGCGTTGGCGGACGGCGTGCCGACTAGTCATCGCGCCGGGGTATTTTTGCATCGCGTGGCGGAAGGCGGTGTCGAAAGCAAAACGCTCACTGGCAAATAAAAGCTTGACCCTGACACGATGTCAGGCTTTATAGTCTCGCTATTCTTCACTAGCGGGACCCATATGTTACTGAAAATTGGCGATTTAGCGACGCGCACCGGCTTGACCGTGCGCATCTTGCATCACTACGACAAGATCGGTTTACTGACACCGTCGGCACGGTCAGAGGCGGATTACCGCTTGTACGACCGCAACGATATTGCCAGGCTGTACCGGATACAAGCCTTGCGCCGCCTGAATCTCTCGCTGGCCGAAGTGGCGCAGCTGATAGACGGTGCCGGCGCGGAACTCGCCAGCGTCATCGATCAACAAATCCTTGGACTGGAACATCAGATCGCACAGAGCATCGCCCTGCGCGATCAATTGCAGGAACTCTCCAGATACGTCGCCAGCGATGCCGAGCCAAACCTCGATTTCTGGCTCTCCACCTTAGAAATGCTGAGCGTGCTGGACAAATATTTCAACAAAGATCAAGTCGCGATTTTACTCAAGGAAATGGGCAAGCAGCGCAACGGTAAAATGGAAAAAACCATGACGCCGATCATCAAGTCTATCCGCAACTTGATGGACGCCGGCGTAGCCGTCACCGACCAGCGTGCGCAAGATCTCTCGACACTGTGGATGCAGACTATGAACCAGGCCATGCCCGATCCGCGCCTGTTGAATAATTTTTCACTGATGCACAAAAACGAAGCCTCGCTGCAGTCATTTAGCGGGATTGATGGCGCCATGATGGAATATGTAACGCGTGCCTCGATCGAGGTGCGCTACAGCATCTATCAGCGTCATTTAAGTGAGGATGAGTTGCGTTTTTCCGCGCTTCTTTTTTCAAAAACTCGCAAGCCTGGATGGAGGTTTTTGCGGAAGTCAGGCAGCATCTGGAAGCCGGCATTCCTGCGACTAATCCTGTAGTGCAAAAAACCCTGATGCAATGGGGTAGTTTGTTTGCCGATGCCTGGGGCGGTGACATTGAAGTGATGAAAAAAGTACGAAACATCCACATGCAGGAACAAGAACTTTCGTCTGGTGGCGGCCTGACTCCCGAGCTACTCAACTACGCCAGAACTGGTATGCAATTTCTCGAACAGAATCGTCAAAAAACTGGAGCAAAAAAATGAAACAGCCTAACAAAATAGAAATGAAGCAGAGTCGTATCGCCTTGTTCAAAGACCGCAATTTCACCTGGACCATGAGCGGCGCGGCGATCTCGATGCTGGGTGATCAATTTACCCTGATCGCCTTGCCTTGGTTAGTCCTGAAAATGACCGGCGACACGTTCGCTCTCGGCATCGTGCTGGCACTGATGGGGATTCCGCGTGCCCTGCTTTTGCTGATCGGCGGAGCCTTGGTCGACCGCTATTCACCGAAGAGCGTGATGATGCTGACCAAGTACATCAATACCGTTTTGCTTGGGGTTTTGGCGCTGTTGGTTTTACAAGGCAGCCTGCAGCTCTGGATGGTGAACGTGCTGGCGTTTTGTTTGGGCGTTTCTACCGCATTCAGTATTCCATCGGGGATGGCGATGATGCCGCGCGTAGTACAAGAGGCGCATCTGCCCGTTGCCAACAGCATGATCTTGGGCTTACGCCAGCTGACCATGTTTATCGGCCCGGTCTTGGCAGGTCTGATGATTGCGCTGTTTGGTGACGCCGCCTCAGGCATAGGGAAAGTCAGCGACGCAAACGGTCTTGGCGCTGCGTTCCTGTTTGATTGCTTGAGCTACGCGATTTCTGCCTGGACTTTAAGCCATGTCGTGATGAACCAGCTACATGCAAGTGCAGAGCTTTCAGCAACGGAAAAACCACGTCAAGCGATCTTGCAATCCGTACTGGAAGGCTTGCGCTATTGCTGGAATGAACCGCAATTGCGCACCTGCTTTGCGTATTGGTCGGCCATCGCTTTTTTCATCATGGGGCCGATACAAATTGCGATTCCGTTTCTCGCGAATCAAATTGGCAATAACGCCAGCGCACTGGGTTTTTTGGCCGGAGCACACGGCGCCGGCACCTTGATCGGTATGCTGTTGTCCGGGATGAAACCAAACTTACGCTTCGGTAATTTGGGCAACACCGTACTACTCATCGACTTCATGGTTGGCATCCTGTTCATGCCGATGGGCCTGGTCAATTCTACCTGGCAAGCCGCGCTGATTTTGCTGTGTATCGGCGGCTTAGGAGGCTTCATCCATGTGGCGATTTTCACCTGGATGCAGCGTCAGGTGCCGCGCGAAATGATAGGCCGTGCCATGAGTATGTTCATGTTTATCTTCATCGGCATAGGGCCAATTTCCGCTGCGATCACCGGTTGGCTGATGCGCAGCATACAACTCAAGGAATTATTTCTTGTTAGTGGCGGTTTGTTGCTCCTCATCGTCTTGCTCGCCCTGCCACTCTCATCGATGCGCAAGATGTCTGATCACAGTAGAGCCAATGGGGCGAGCGGAATTTAAGCAGCTTTTATAAAGAACCTTGGTGACTATTCAGCTGCTATGAAAAATGTGAAATTGTAGGTTGGGCAAAAGCCTTATCTGCCCAACACGCACACTAACCAAGCATAAATTGAGTCGAATGTGCTCATAAATTGTTGGGCAGAAAAGGCTTTTGCCCAACCTACCCTCTAAAATTGCGCTGTCATAGCGATTGAATAGTTACGAACCTTGATCGAAGGGTGGCGCGTTCGCACAGAAGTGAATTCGCCACCCGATACTTTGCCCAGGCCTTATTCAGACAAAATCTGGCCGATCGCAGCGCCGATACTCAGGTCGTCTTTCTGGCCAAACCTATGCATGCGCACTAGCCCATTTTTGTCGATCAAAATAAAACTCGGAGTTCCCTGCATTTGATACGCCCGCATCGTCAATGGCAAGCCATTCTGGCCGTCTTCCATGTCGACCGCTACCGGCAATGTCAAATGATGTTGCGCAATAAAAGCGGCGAGGGCTGCCGGATTCATTCGTGCATGATCCTCAAATACCGTGTGTAAGCCGATGACTGCCACATCTTCAGTATCAAACAAATCGAAGATCCTCTGCATCTGCGGCACGCTGTGATGGACACAGCCAGGACACAGGATCTGGAATGCGCTAAGCACGATAATTTTTCCGCGCAAAGTTTCCAGGCTCAAAGCCTGGTCGGTATTAAACCATTGGCTGACTTGTAAAGGCGGTGCTATTCGTAGATGCATGTGGTTACCCATTTTGTTTGTTTTGATAGCGTGACATATGCACGGTAGAGAGCAAAGGCTGGAATGAATCCCAGCCTTTGCAAGACCATGCGATCAGGTCGTTTTACAGCGGAGATTTTACCCCCGCAGCCGTGTGCTTATGCTGCGCGACGCAGCGGCACTGCCGGAAAATCGAGCGGCACGGCGAAGGCCAGATTCACATAATTGGTGAACAGGTTCAAGGCCACGTGCGCCAGAATCTCGACCACTTCTTCATCGCTGTAGCCAGCTGCACGCATTGCCTGCAGATCAGCATCGTCGATCTGGCCGCGCTGATTGACCAGCTTGAGTGCGAAGCGCAGGGCCGCGTTGGTTTTTGGGTCGCTCGCTTCTGCACCCTGGGCGGCACGCATTTCTTCGGCGCTGGCACCGGCTTTGCGGCCTAATGCGGTATGCGCCGCTAGACAATATTCGCAGGCATTGCGCTCGGCCACGGCGACCGCGATTTGTTCAGCGAGTTTAGCGTTGATGACGCCGGCGCCGAGTGCGCCGAACGCGCCCCACATGCTCTTCAATGCAGCGGGGGAATGGGCAACTGCGCGAAACATGTTTGGCGCGCTACCGAAGGCGCTGTGGATCTGATCGAGCAGCAGTTTGCTTTCGCCACTGGCGCTGTGATGGTCGATGAGAGAGAGTCGTTTCATAAGATATTCCTAAATGGTTGATAGATCTGCTTACGGTGATGTGCGACGAGGCACATCAGCAGTATCAGCGCATTTACGATATGATTTGGCACGATTCATCCAGAAAACAATACCAATCGTCCAGAATAGGGATTTTATGAGCGCAACGATAGACCGGCTGTCTTCCCTGCTTGAGCGTTTTCGGGTGCGCGCGCATCTGTTCCACGCCGGGCCCTTGTGCGGCGTGACGCACTTCGGCGCCGAGCCCGGGCGTGGCTTTTTGCATGTGCTGCGTCAGGGTGAAATGCTGGTAACGCATCTCCCCCGTAGCGCTGACAGTGGCGGCGCGCCGCGTAAGATCCGCATCAGCGAGCCGACACTCTTGTTTTATCCACGTCCGCTGGCGCACGATTTTCACAACGCGCCCACCGAGGGCGCAGATTTTGTCTGTGCCACGCTCGATTTCGAGGGTGGCGCGCAACATCCGCTGGCGCGCGCATTGCCTCCGGTAGTGGTACTGCCCTTGCGCGCCGTGCAAGGCATACAACACACGCTAGCGCTGCTGTTTGCCGAGACGCAGCAGCTGCGCTGCGGCCAGCGCTTATTGGCTGACCGGCTGTTCGAGGTATTGCTGTTGCAGCTATTGCGCTGGCTGCTTGATCATCCGGATCAGGCTGATATGCCGGCCGGCCTGTTGACCGGCCTGGCGCACCCGAAACTGGCCAGGGTGTTGGTTGCCCTACACGAACGCCCAGGTGACGATTGGAAACTGGAATCCATGGCAGAACTCGCGGGCATGTCGCGCAGCGCGTTTGCCGCCACCTTCAAGCAGCAGATGGGGGAAGCGCCTACCGAATACCTGATAGGTTGGCGGGTCGCACTGGCGCAGAGTTTCTTGCGCGATGGCGCGGCTATCAAAACCGTCGCGTATCAACTTGGCTACCGCAGCGCTTCCTCATTCTCAAGAGTGTTTGCGCACACCGTCGGTCAGTCGCCGCGTGAATGGAGCCAACAGCAAAAGGACATGTAATCGGACACACCACGTAAAACATTGATATGCCTCAAACCATTGCAGTTCTGCATGATTAAGCTATAACTAAGTATGACAGTCTCACAAGCTGAAAATCATGATAAAAATGGAGAGATAAGATGACAACTCAATTGAAGGATTTCGCAACAGCAGTAGTTGCGGTAGTCGAGCCAGATACCAGCGCGCTGGTGGTGGCGCAACTGATGCGTAAACACCATGTCGGCGCGATGGTGGTGGTGGATGCCGAAGAAAAAAACCGTGCCGTCGGTATCGTCAGCGACCGTGATCTGGTGCTCGGCTTGATTGCGGAAGAACTGGATCCAAAAATATTTACTGCTGGCGATATGATGTCTGAACATTTGGTAACGGCCAGTCCCGAGATGGATGCCCTGGATGCGATCCGCTTGATGAACGAAAATAAAGTCAGACGGCTAATCATCGCCGACCAGGAAAACAGATTAGTCGGCATCGTCACCATGGAAGACCTGCTGCAAGTGTTGGCCAATGGCTTGACAGATCTTGCCTCAGGTTTGGCCGGCGCAAGAGAACGTGAAATACAACAGAGGGTATAATTTAAAGCTAGGTATTTTAAAAAATCACACAGTCAGCTATTGATTTTTTGCGGCGAGGCAGACCATCAATTTTCTTCGTCCCTCTCAAACAGGAGGTGTACAAATGAATGAAAATATTCGTCAGCTGATCGACCAGATAGCGCGGCTTGAAGAAGACTTGAGCAAGGCCGTGCTCGAGCAAGAATCCAAGGCGCTGTACCAGATCAAAGGGAAGCGCATCGAGTTCGAAGAATCCATGCGGCAAACGCATCTCCGCCTCAAGAGCGGTTTTTTTCATTGGCTGGTGACCTATCGCCCGCAAAATTTAATTACCGGGCCGATCATCTACAGCATGATTTTTCCCCTGCTTATTTTGGATCTGTTTGTCAGTTTTTATCAATTCACCTGCTTCCCGATTTATAAAGTTGCAAAAGTGAAGCGCTCCGACTACATCGTCTTCGACAGGCAACAGTTAGCTTATCTTAATTTCATCGAAAAATTTCATTGCACTTACTGCGCCTACGGCAGCGGCCTGATCGCCTATGTGAGTGAAATCGTGGCGCGCACTGAAGAATATTTTTGCCCGATCAAACACGCCAGAAAGCTGGCGGCAAGTCACGCACGCTACCCACGGTTCTTGCCTTACGGCGAGGCGGATGATTACGAAATAAAGCTGGAAAAATTCCGTGCAGCAATGGCTAAAAAGACAGCACAAAAAAAAGATTAAATCCATTCTTCAAATCATTTTAATACTTCGCTACAAAGCTTAAAGCTTTCAGCGCATTGACCGATAAACCTTAGGTAGCACTCACTAAGGTTTCATCATGATAATCGCATCGTCTGATGTCTTACTGGCATCGTCGCGCTCTTTTACTTCTCAGCGCACCATTCAAGAGAAAACACGTGCCTGGATAGGCGATCAGCGGCCAGATTTTGCCGGAGAAAAAGCGCCGCAAGCACCGGCGCAACCGACACCACCACCGCCAGCCGCAATTGCGCATCTATCAGATGCCGGCAAGGCGGCCCAGGCCGGAGAAGCAAGCGCGCTGGACAAAGTGCCGGAAGAAGTTGAAAACGACCCCAGGGTGCGCCTGATTAAAAGCATGCTTGAATACATGTTGGGCATAAAAATTAATTCACTGAAGGCCGCAGATTTTACTCCGGCCAATGCAGCAGAAATACCTGTCGAAGCAAATCAAGAGCAAGCTGCCGCAGCGCCACCAGCACCTAACCCAAGGCAAGGCTGGGGTCTGGAGTTTGAGCGGCATGAAACCTACCAGGAAGCGGAACGCACCACTTTTCAAGCTGCTGGCGTGATCCGCACCGCAGACAATCGCGAAATAAAATTCCAATTATCGTTCGAACTACAACGCAGTTATTCTGAAGAAAGCAATATCAGTGTGCGCCAGGGCGATGCCAAACAAGTTGACCCTTTAGTCCTGAATTTCTCCGGCAACGCTGTACAACTGACATCGCAAAAATTTGCCTTCGATTTAAATGGCGATGGCACAAAAGAAAATATCTCTTTCGTCCAAGGCGCGGGTTTCCTTGCGCTAGACAGCAACGGCGACGGTATCATCAACGATGGCAAAGAGCTTTTCGGTCCGAATACCGGGAATGGTTTTACCGAACTCAAGGCGCTAGATAGTGACGGGAATAATTGGATAGACGAGAACGATCCGGCCTTTCAACAACTTCAAGTATGGACCAAAGATGCGGCAGGAGTAGATCAACTAAGCAGCCTAAAAGACAGTAATGTAGGTGCGCTATATTTAGGCAACGTCAGCACCGCATTTTCCATCAACGACGCAAAAAATACACCACAAGCGCAATTGGTTTCTAGCGGTCTTTGGCTGACGGAAGACGGTAAGGTGAATACTTTGCAGCAGATTGATTTGGTGGCGTGATGCTATGACTTGTTTTTTAAAATAGCGTCGAGCGAAATCGACGCCAGCAAAATTTAAGGCAAGCTATTTAGGTCGACATCAGGTTTCAAACCCTTGGCAGCGCGGACAAAATATTGGTTCGGCGCTACGCCATAGCCGAAGCCACCATTGCGCAAGAAAAATCCTGCGCCATCGAGTCCGCCCGAAAAATCCAGCCTTTGTTTGGCATTGCCGGTCGCATCCGTATCGAAATACGTTTTAGTGACTTCAGACCAGACCCCTTGATTACTCACTGTCCATTGTTGGCCGAACAATCCGATGCGGCTTAGGTAGCCATTTTCCGGTTCGAAATTTTCGACGAAGGAATAGAAATCAGTCAGCCATTTATTCGTGTCCGGGCGCAGCCATTCAGCGATGAAGTACCAGCGCGCATCTTCCGGGGCATAGAACCAGGATGAGTAGGAGCTTGAGCCTGATCCATTCGGGTGCACGCGGGTGATGAATTTATAGATATTGCCAGCCTTCCATGGATACACCAGGTACGATTGCCCGCCAGTGCCTTCACCGCCAAAGCCTCCGGCTGTGACTTTCGGCCCTTTACGCACTAAGGTGGTGGCCGCGCCGCTATCGGCATCCCAAATCGAGAATAAAACCCGGCGCTCTTTAGTGCTGTTCACCTGTATGCCGAAATAACCCTCACCGTTACCATTCGCCATGAAATACGAACCCACCGGATCTTGTCCTACGGGTACGTTCAATTCGCTGTACACGTATTCAGTGTTGGCCGGCGTCGGAAAAGACAAGTGCACAGATGCACCGCGCCGCGACCAGTAGTAATTCGCCGGGTCATTCGCATACACCAGACCAGTGGCAGCAGGCCCGCTCAAATCAAAGGCAATAATCTGGCCGAACTCGGGGGTGGTCTTACTAATACCCTGCAAATCGATACGCACATATCCGGCTTGCGCGACATTCACAGAACCGAGCTCGTAGGAGGCGCCCGGAGTTGCTGTGAGGCGCACATCGAAGGATTTACCCAAGGCCGTCACGCGCACATAACTGATGCCACCTGGTGGCGCATTACCCTTGAGCTTAAGATCTAATACTCCGGGCTGTGCTACATGGACGTAAGTACTGATGACGCTGCTAGCTTTAGACCAGCCGCTTAAGCCAGACACTGCATCAAAACTTTCCTTGATGGCGCCTGTAGTCTGCGTCACGTAGGCGTTGCCGCCGAAGGCGACCTCGGCCGCCAGCGCGGCGCCACTGTGTGCTGCAAGAACAATTAGAACTGGCGCAAATATTCGTTTAATACTCAACATAACATCTCCTTATTTGGATGTGAATTATTTCTTCAAATGAAGTGCCTGCCAGGCTTTTACATAGGTGTAGGCGTTACTACTCACCTGCTGCACGCTTTGCCCTGCCGTGTATAGATTTGAACCCACCCCGAAGCCATTCGCACCGGCATCGAAATACGTTGCCAAGCCATCGGGCTTTACGCCACCTACCGGCAGGCAAATGGTTTCTTTCGGCAGGACTGTTCGCCATGCTTTTAGCGCAGAAGGTGGCACGCTTTCTGCGGGAAATAACTTGATGCCATTTGCACCGAGCTGGAGTGCTGCGAAGGCTTCACTCAAGGTGGCTACCCCTGGAGTGCAGATCATCTGTAACTCTTTCGCTGCACGAATCACAGCCGCATCGGAATGCGGCATGACGATGAGACGGCCGCCAACTTGCTGCACCGCCTTGACATCTTCGACCGAGATGACTGTGCCGGCACCGATCAGGCAATCATCAGGTAAATGCTGGGCCAACAGCGCTATGCTTTGCAGTGCATTTGGTGAATTGAGCGGGACCTCAATACAGCGAAAATCCGCTTCGTATAACACCGTAGCGACCGCCAGACATTCATGGCTTTGTATGCCACGCAAAATCGCGATGAATGGAAGTTTGGCTAGGTAGTTTGTTAGGTTTTTCATCGTCTTTACAATAAAAATGATTGTTCCTCAGCGCAGAACGAGCATTAAAGCCTGCGCTTGGACTTTAGCTCCTTCCCCCGGGCAGGGGGAAGGCTGGGATGGGGGTCGAACGGTTCAAATTACCGCAGCTTTTTTTGCCGCTAGTTGACCGCATTGGCCAAAATGATCACCATGTTTACTCAACCGCCGCACCCCCATCCTAACCTTCCCCCTCAGAAGGGGAAGGAATTTGATACGCCACTACAAGCATCTTACGTATTTAAAACTTATAGTTATACTCAGCCGTCAAACGCGCCGAACGAGGTGCCGTTCTGCTGCCGCCCTGCAAATAGAATTTACTGTCAGAATCCGAGGTTTCTGAATTGATGGTCGAACTGTTGAACAGGTTGAACACATCCACTTTAAAGGTGAAACCTTTCAGGTAGGCCGGTTGATAGCCAAGATTCATATCGAGTTGTGCACTCCACGGCAAGCGCCCCTGGCTTCCTCTTGGCGTTGCTACACCGTGGCAGAAAAAGTAGGAACTTCCATAACCCTGATCGGGGCCGACCGATTCAGGCAAGTTGCCGGTACAGTTGCGTGGTCTGCCAGAGGCAATTTGCAGATTCGCGCCAACTGTGAACTCTGAATTCATCTGATAAAAGCCGAAGGCCTTGATGACGTGGGTCCTGTCGTTTGGCAGATAACCATCGGCACCTATCATCAACTCTTTATGATCCCATCCCACCGTCAAGCCTACATCTCCGCCTTGGGTGGAATCGACTTGTCCCTCGTTATTTCCTTTGCTTTGCGAGTAGGTATAGTTGATTTTTCCGTACCAGCCATCACGCAAAGGATGCTCGGCAAAGAAATTCAAGGCTGCATAATTGCGTTTCACTTTTGGCAGACCGATGTCAGCAGCACTGAGGTCGACCCGCGTCAACTTGCCATCGCCCTGCAGGCCTAGCCAAAGACTATTGGCCTCACCTGGGTTAATCACCGCACATGGGAAACCATATTCATCAGCCAGGTCGGGATAGCCATGTTTCACGCCCCAGGCATTGATAGGGCGCTGGTCACACAGGTCATCATTACTGCTCTTGAGTTTACGATAGGTCGCCATGACACCGAAATTGAGGCTGGCGGAAAACGCCTTTTCAAAGCCCAGCGACATTTCATCCTGATACAGCGGCTTGATATCGATCGCAGTAATCCCGCGCGGATCACTGACTTTACCGAAAGCGTTATTCGCCGACACCACATCGCTGATCGCATGCAAGCCAGTCGGCGCACCGGTGGCTTGATCGATACCGGTATAGGTATAGTATTTTTGCGTCGACACGAACACGCCAGCCAAATTGCTGGAAAGATTAGTCGGCACTTGCATGAAATATCGCCCTGCATTGGCGAACACTTTCATAGTTCCGTCACGGTTGACATCCCAGGTCACGCCCAGGCGTGGCGCGATCTGGTGCCGCTGTGAAAAGATCGCCTGATGAGCGGAATTATTATTCGTGAACTGCTCATCGCGCAAACCTAGATCGAGCAAAACGTTTGGCGTAATCTGGTAGCGGTCCTGGATGTATTCAGCCGATTGGGTGCTGGTTGGGTGGGCGAAATTGTAGTTCAGGTTTTCGCTGACGTAATAGCCTTGCGCGCCATAACCGCCGCCCTGCGCCAGCGTTTCAAAGGCATTGAAAGGCTTGAAGTTCGCTGGGTTGGCAGGCAGCCCGGTGATAGGATCCGTCGCGAATTTAAAGGCCCACTCTTTACCACCAGCCTGGGTTTTTCCGACCACCGAATCAACCTCGTTGCGGTCAACTCCGGCACGCAAAGAATGCTTGCCCAGTTTGTATTCAAGATCAAGCCGCAAGGTCTTTTGATTGTCACCGACGCCTGGCGTGATCAGGTCGCCAAATTGTTGCAGTTTCGGATAGGTCAAACCAGGCACCCTTGAGCGTGCGTCGGACGAGGTTCTCGGGAAGTTCGGATTGTAGCCTTCGGGTACCACGCTATGCAGGGTTTTGGATTTTCCGTACAAGGCGGTGACGGTGAAATCATCCGTCAGGTAACCGGTATATTTGAAGATGGAATCATCGGCGCCAGGGTTACTCCCGCCGCCACAGCAATTGACAGAAGTCGAGCCACCCTTCTGGATATAGTCACGTTGAAAAGTCGCGTAGTCGTAGCCGAAAGACTTCGAGGTCGAGGTTTGCTTGTCATGAATTTTCGTGAATTCGAAGTGATGATTATCTGTCAGGTTGTAATCGAGCTTGACCAGGTAACGGCCCAGATCGCTCTTGCCTTCCGAGTAACCGGTTGCCGAATGCGGGGTTTCAGAAGACGCACCGACACTTGCGCTGCTGCCATGGGTGGTTTCGGCGGCGACAAAGGCGAATAGCTTATCCTTGATCAAAGGGCCGCCGGCATACAAGCCCATAGTCCTGCTGTTGGCGATATTCTCACGGCTGTAGTATTGCAGTTTTCCATCAGTGTCTGGATGGGTGCCGGTATTTGGAAAATATTGGTTTAGTGGCGCGGCACGCAAGGCATTTGGCGCAAGCGAGACCTTGGCGCCGACTTCCCAATTATTCGTACCGCTCTTGGTCGTGATATTGACGACACCGCCAGTGGCGCGGCCGAACTCCGCACCATAGCCGCCAGAGAGCACTTGCGCATTGGCGATTGCGCCAAACGGCAACTCAGAAGCGCCGACCTGGCTCAAAATATTCGTGACCGGAAATCCATTGATATAGTAGGCATTTTCCGAGACTCCGGCACCGCCGAAACTCGACACATTGCCGTAGGTTCCCAAAGTATTTTTGATGGTGCCTGGCGCCAGTTTAATAATCGCCTGCAGGTCCTGCGTCTCCTGCGGTGTGATCTCGCCGTCGAGCACGCGG
>JAZJYB010000075.1:12996-38855 GCA_040390685.1 Pseudomonadota bacterium
GCAATTTTGCCAACTCTTTCGCGGTAAATACCGCACCGTTATTCGTGTTTGAGACGTCGATACGATTGATCTTGGCACTGACGGTAACCGACTGTACACCGTCATCTCCACGGAAGGAGGCTTCGACACCCTGGCCGACCAGAGCCTCAACCTCGAGTGTTTTTTCGACCGCACCAGCGCGCATCAGTTTGACCTTATATGCGCCTGGCGGCATCGAGGTTGCCTGATATTTGCCCTGCGCATCTGGGGTAATCGTACGGTGCACATTGGTCGCGGAATTCTCCAGCACGATAGTCAGGCCACTGCCAGCCGGTACTTGTCCGAAAATGGTTCCGGTTGCATTCGATTGCGCAAAGGCAGGCGAAGAAACGCCTATCGTCATTACCGCTGTACCGAAAGCGATGGCAAGCGCACGAACTATTACGGTCTGTCTTAGTGTCATTTTTTTATTCAACATCTTTGTCTCTCTTGGATAAATAACTGCGATAAATAACGGCGATGGAAAACGGCGGTAGAAAACCCATGAAAAGAGTGTAGGGGGAAATAAAATGCCACGCCATCGACATAAATTTGACAACACATTCAATTAAACTTGATGAGTCGCGAACGAAAGAATTTGCCGGCGTGGAGGAAAAACACGGCGAACAAAAGTGAGCGCTGCTAGCTGGCGCACTGAAGAGATTTTTCGCTATGATCCTAGGGAGGATCTAAGGACAATTGCCTTAAAACAACGGTTCTAGCTAGTTCTATCCGTATTCCGGGCTGAGGTCTACAATACAATTACAAATACCCCATACAATAGGAATCTGAGTTTTTCCAGCTACGAGCAGCCACTTTTCTATTTAGGATCGCCCCATCATGACCGCGCTTACTCACGAAGAAATTGCCCAGCGACTGGAACAACTGACCGAGCTAAGTGTCGCCCTGAGCCACACCCACGACATCCCTTTATTGCTAGAGCGGATTATGCAAACGGCGAAGAGCATGACGCACGCAGATGGGGGGACTTTATATCGCACCAGCGCAGATAAAAAAAGCCTGATGTTTCATATCGCCGTCAACGACACACTGCACATGTACCGTGGCGGCATTGACGACGAGGCCATCGATATGCCGTCGATCCCACTGGTTGACGAAGACGGTAGACAAAACCTTGATGCGGTGGCCGCTTACGCAGCGAATCGCCGAGAGGCCGTGAATATTGACGATGTTTACAGCACGCCCCTGTTCAATTTTTCGGGTATGCGTAAGTTTGATGAACTGAATAACTACCATTGCCAGTCGCTGCTCACCGTCCCAATGCTGGATCATGAAGATGAACTGATCGGCGTCCTGCAATTGATTAATGTGATCGACCCGGCGACTGGCGCTATCGGCCCTTTCTCTGAGACGGATAAGCGTTTTATTGAAGCATTAGCGTCCCAGGCTGCGATCGCCATCAGCAACCAGATTCTGATTTCGCAACTGGAAAATTTGTTTGAATCTTTGGTCAATCTCATCAATATTGGCATTGATGAAAAATCACCAAATACTGGCAGACACTGTCAGCACGTTCCTGAATTGACGATGATGTTGGCCGATGCAGTGCATCGCACCAGCGAAGGGCCACTGGCCAGTTTTAAAATGACCGGCAAAGATAGGCGCGAACTCTGGCTCGCTGGCTTATTGCATGACTGCGGCAAGATCACGACACCGGTGCATGTGATAGAAAAGTCGACCAAACTCGAAACTATTACTGACCGCATTCATACTATTGATACACGTTTCGAAGTATTAAAACGTGATGCGGAAATTCGTTTTTTAAAAGAACAAATAAATAATTCTGCCGACCTCTCTTCCAAAGAAACATTGCAACAAGAGCTCGCTCAGCTTGATAGTGACAGAGACTTTTTGCGCAAGGCAAATATAGGCGGTGAGCGTATGAGCGACGACGATATCGCGCGCGTGCAGAGCATCGCCAAATATCGCTGGGTTGACGTTGATGGCCTTGAAAAAGAAGTGTTGGCTCAGGAAGAGATCGATAACCTGACCATACGTGGCGGCACCTTAACCGCCAATGAACGCAAGATTATCAACAACCATATCTCGGTCACGATACGTATGTTAGAAGCGCTGCCTTGGCCGAAACATCTCAAAAATGTTCCGGAATATGCCGGCGGTCATCATGAACGCATGGATGGCAAAGGTTATCCGCGTGGCTTGCGTGGTGAAGATATGTCAGTACAGGCAAGGGTGATGGCAATCGCCGATATTTTTGAAGCCTTGACAGCAAAAGACCGCCCGTACAAGGCCGGCAAGACCCTGACAGAATCGCTGGAAATACTGGGTAAATTCAGGTTGAACGGGCATATCGACCCCGATCTGTTTGACATATTTGTGCGCCAGAAAGTGTATCTGGAATTCGCCAATCGTTTTATGGACCCGGCGCAAATCGATGAAATCAACGAGAGTCTGATCCCTGGCTATCAGGCTTAAGGCTTAAGGCTTAAGAGTTATGCTGAAAAAAGTCCTTCCTTTATTTTTGGCAGCGGGTCAGCGGCCATGAAAAAGGCTCGCCGCTTCACTTTGTTATTTAGCGCCCTGTTCTTTCTTTTTGCGATGCTAGAAATGACCTGGTTGCACGCACTGCAACCACTGGAAAATCGCTTGTCTGATTTTTTTGTACGCAAACATGCGCAAACACTGGCACCGGACCCGGATATTGTCATCATCAACGTCGATGATGCCAGCCTCGAAAAAATGGAAAATGTGGCGGGTAACTGGCCTTGGCCACGCGCGGTGTTTGCCGAGATGATTACCGCCATCGATAAGCAACAACCAAAGGCCATCGTCTTCGATAAACTTTTTGTTGAGCGCGATGTGTACCGCCCGGAAAGTGATGCGCTGTTTAATCAGGCGCTAGAAGGCAAAAAGAATATTTATTTTCCTTTGGTACGACAACCCGCAACACAGGATAAGGCTGGCGCTGCGCTTGCCAAGGTCGCCGGGCAACTAGGCATTTTACGCACTGAGCATGCGATTCCAGATGCGCACGCAGCGCTGATGCCGCCGATGGCTATCGAGCCGAAATATTGGCGCGTCGGGACTGTTAATTTTTTAAACGATGCCGATGGTGTCGGGCGTGGTTACGATGTGTACACCGATGCGTATGGCTGGCTGATACCGTCTTTACCAGCGCGACTGGCCACTGACCTCGGTTATTTTGTACCGCGTCAAGCCAATATTATTCTGGCATGGAGAGGTGGTAACAATCCTTATCGCAGGATTTCTTTCGGTGATTTATATGCCGATCAGGAACGGCAAAAACCGCTGCGTGATCCGTACGAGCTACGCGATAAAATTGTCATCATTGGTGCCGACGCTTCAGCCATGCACGATATCCGCGTCACGCCTATCGATAGTCTTTTTCCCGGTCTCGACATACTTGCCACCGCCATCGATAATCTCAAGAACCGGCGCTGGATGCAGGCACTGCCGACTTGGGTCAGCCCGATGTTTTTTTTGCTTTTATTATCCCTGCTGTGCACCCAGTTTTATCGCCATATTCAGGCCCTGAAGATCGGCGTCACACTATTGCTGTTGACATTCATGAGCCTGGCTGCCAGTTATCTGGCATTGCAATATCTCATCCTCTTGCATTTTTTGACTGCGCTGCTCTTGGCCTGGCTGTATTACTTTTCCTTTGCGCTGAGAGAATATCTTCGAGAGCGCAATTCGCGCCAACACGCGGTGCAAATGTTTAGCCGCTTTGTGAACCCCCATGTGGTCAAAGAGTTGGTGGCCAGCGGCGGTCTTAGCCGCTCTGGAGAAAGCCGCGAAATCAGTGTACTTTTTTCTGATATTCGCGATTTCACCAAGCTCGCAGAAAAACGCACACCGCAAGAAATTGTCACGCTGCTCAACCGTTATTTTTCCTTGCAGGTGGAAGTGATTTTCCGGCATGGCGGCTCGCTAGACAAATTTATCGGCGATTGCATCATGGCATTTTGGGGTGCTCCTTTGGATGATCCCGAGCATGCCAGACACGCTACTGAAGCGGCATTAGAGATGGTGGAAGTGCTGCATAAATTCAAACTAGAAATCGGCGCGCAGGGCGACGAGTTTGACGTCGGCATCGGCATCCACTCTGGCGCTGCGGTGGTAGGATTAATCGGTTCCGAACAAAGACGCGAATACACAGCAATCGGTGATACGGTAAATCTGGCCAGCCGGGTTGAGGGATTGACCAAGGGAGTATCGCGCATCCTGGTTTCCAGAGAGACGATGTTACTATGCAAGGAAGCACTGGACTTTGCCCCGTTCGGCTCCTATAAAGTAAAAGGGCGAGAACAGGAAGTCGAATTGTTTGCACCTAAAAGAAGGGAAAAATGATGAAGAAATTATTCACCTCGCGTTTAAAGTTGTGCTTGATTTTGAGCTTTACTTTACTCAGCAGTTTAGCCTTCGCCAAAGACGAAGCATTTGCGGTTCGCGCTACCGACGTCAAGGAGCAACCCTTCAGTGACGCAAAAACAGTCGCCAAACTTTCTGAGAACGCAAAGATAGAAGTCTTGACGCGCAAAGGCAGCTGGATGCAAGTCAGCGCTACCGGGGTGAATGGCTGGGTAAAAATGTTAAGCCTGCGCTTTGAAAGTCGCGGGCCGGCATCATCGAATGATAATAGCGGACTCAAATCCGTGTATAACCTTGCCACCACCGGAAGTAGCGGCAGTACGGTGACCACCGCAACCCGCAGTCTCGATGAAAAGAAATTCACAAAAACCAACGCCAATCTGCAGGCACTAGCCAGTATGCGCACATTCGCGGTGAGTAAAGCCGATGCGCAAAAATTCGCCAAAATCGAGAAGTTAAACGAACAGACCCTGGCCTACGTTTCATCCACCGGAGCCAAACCATGAACATGAGATATTCACGCTCCGCTACTATAGCGATGACACTGGTACTCGCTGCTTGTGGCTCGGTTCCGCTGAACTTAAATAGTCTCGATCTTAATAAGGCAGTGCAAACTGTCCAGAGCGCAAAGGAAGCCACATACGATCTTTCTGAAGAGCAGGAAATCGTCCTTGGTCAGAACATCGTCAGTGGCTTGTTAGGAATTGCGTCCTTGCTGGCAAATCAAAAAGTGCAGCAATATGTAAATAATGTCGGGCGCTGGTTAACACTACAAACAGAACGGCCAGATTTACCCTGGGCCTTTGCGGTGATAGATGACAATGACATTAATGCCTTTGCCACACCAGGCGGCTATATTGTCATCACCAAAGGCCTGCTGCTACGCATGAAGAGCGAGGCGGAACTGGCCGGAGTACTGGCACATGAAATCTCGCACGTGCTCAAAAAACACCATCTGCAAGCAATCAAAAAGGCCGCCGGCATGAGTGTTGCTAAGGATATCCTGAGCATGGGAATTGAGGCCAGAGGCAGTAATCCCGCAATGGTGAAACTGGCCAGCGCGGGAACCGAGCTCTACACCCGTGGCCTGGATAAGGAAGATGAATTCGAGGCAGACCGGATGGGCGTTGTGATCGCCGCACGCTCGGGTTATGACCCGTATGGCTTGCCCGCAGTCTTGCAAACCCTACAAACCATCAACCCACAAGATGCAGGGCTCGCCTTGATGTTCAAAACCCATCCGACTTTATCTGATCGCCTGGGATTACTCGACAACATTATGAAGTCAGGGTTCGAGCGCTTCGAAAATCAAGCGAGCCTCGCGACAAGGTTCAATGCCGCACTATCGCCAAGCACGCCTGAAAACAAGGCAACAAATCCCATCGACAAAAAAATCAAGCCTAAGCCAGAAGTTAAGAAATAATTGATCTGGCGGCACTCAAGAAATGCAAGCCCACAAAAGAAAAATCCCACCGTTATTGCTAACGATGGGATCTTAATTTGGTGCCGACTGCCGGAATCGAACTGGCTACCTGATGATTACAAGTCAACTGCTCTACCAAGTGAGCTAAGTCGGCGAAACTTTTACTGCCTCGATTAATTAATTTCTCAATCAATCTTGAAGAACAAGATTATAGACTATTTTATTATTTTGAGTGAAGGTTTTTCGAACTTTTTTTGAGATTCGGCGCTTGGCTCTACAGACACTTGTTTTTCTACTTCAGCCGATTTAGTGCTGACTGCAGCTAATCCCAAACTTGGTTTTTTTGCTTCAGGCTCGGCGTGTGATTCCTCTTGCATTGCATTAGCAAGCTCTGGTTCGAACGCCATACCCTGGCCATTTTCGCTCGCATACACGGCCTGGACGTTCTCAACCGGCACATAAATCTCTCTGGAAACACCGCCAAAACGCGCGTTGAAAGTTACGGCTTCGTTATCCATTTTCAGCCCGCTGGTTGCGCCAAAACTGATATTCAAGACGATTTCGCCATTACGTACAAATTCCATCGGCACTTTGGCGCGGCCATACACCTTGACAGCGATATATGGCGTAAAGCCATTGTCGGTGCACCATTCATAAATAGCGCGCATGAAATAGGGTTTGGTGGAAGTTTGGGACATAGCAGGAGAAGATTCGGTGAGATAACAAGTTTAGGATAGGCTGTGCGCCCAGAAACAACAAGGCTGACATGGATGAGATGTCAGCCTTTTGCGAAAAAGTACAGATGATTAACGACGCATGACTTTTTCAGATGGCGTTAAAGCTTCTATATAAGCAGGGCGAGAGAAAATGCGTTCTGCATACTTCATTAACGGTGCCGCAGTCTTGGACAGCTCAATACCATAATGATCGAGGCGCCATAACAAAGGTGCTACAGCAACATCAAGCATAGAGAATTCATCGCCCAGCATATATTTATTTTTAATAAATAATGGTGCCAGCTGGCTCAGACGATCACGGATTTCAACTCTTGCCTTCTCTTGTATCTTAGCAGAAGTAGAAGATTTTTCGTTTTCTAAAGTATGTACGTGAATGAACAATTCTTTTTCGAAATTGAACAACATCAATCGGGCGCGGGCACGTTGCAAAGGATCTGCCGGCATCAATTGCGGATGTGGGAAACGCTCGTCAATGTATTCGTTGATGATATTTGATTCATACAAAATCAATTCGCGCTCGACCAGAATAGGCACCTGACCATACGGGTTCATGGTTGAAATATCTTCTGGCTTGTTAAACAAATCAACATCGCGGATTTCAAAATCCATGCCTTTCTCGAACAAGACGAGACGGCAGCGTTGAGAAAATGGGCAGGTTGTGCCTGAATAGAGAACCATCATTTTTACAGTTCCTTAAAAACGATTAGGGTGAGGCGCCTATTTTGCGCACCTCACCCTGTGAAAACATGTCAGCAGGAAAAGCTCTGCGGACGACTTAAATTACTTGACTGCTTACTTACGTTTTTGCCTAAATTATTACTTAACTTCTTTCCAGTACGACGCATTCAAGCGCCACGCCAGTAAACTTAGAAGTGCCAAAAACATGACAACTATTACGCCCATGCGTTTGCGTGTGCTTTGCGCTGGCTCACCCATCCATTGCAAATATGCAACCAAATCTGTCACCGCACTATCGTACTCAGCAGCTGTCATTTTGCCGTCAGTCACTTTTTCGAAACCAGCAAATTTGTGCACGACTTTAGACTCGTCATGCGGATCCTTTTCTTCGATCATCTTGGCAGTCCGCACGCCTTGCAACTCCCACAGCACATGCGGCATCCCGACATCAGGAAACACCATATTATTCCAGCCGGTTGGACGACTTTCATCTTTATAGTAAGTGCGCAAATAAGTGTAAATCCAATCGGCACCGGAGCCAGCATCAGAAGATTTGGCGCGGGCGATTACGGACAGATCTGGTGGTACTGCGCCAAACCATGCCTTGGCATCTTTAGGATTGAGTGCCGTTGTCATCAGATCGCCGACTTTCTCGCCAGTAAATAGCAAGTTAGCTTTGATCTGATCGTCGGTCAGTCCGATATCTTTCAAGCGGTTGTAGCGCATGGAAGACGCTGCGTGGCAATTCAAGCAGTAATTGACAAACAACTTGGCACCATTTTGCAAAGCCGCCATGTCGGTGCTGCGATCTTCCACGCGGTCCAAAGGATGTCCGCCAGTATTTGCCATCACGACAGCCGGTACCAAGGCCAGTACGGCGATCAATTTTTTTAATAATTTCATGCTGATTATTCCTTTGATCGCTTAGTGTGCAGAAAATGTCACGCGTTTTGGTACAGGCTTAAATACACCCATCGCGCTCCACCATGGCATCAACAAGAAGAAAGCGAAGTAGATCACGGTACAAACTTGTGCAATACGCTCTTTCGTTGGAGATGGTGGTTGCACACCCAAATAGCCCAAGATCACGAAAGCGATACCAAAGACGATCATCACGTATTTGTGCCAATCAGGACGGTAGCGTATCGATTTCACAGGAGATTGATCTAACCATGGCATAGCGCCCAAAATCATCACGGAAGAGCCAAACAACACCACACCCCAGAATTTTGCTTCCAAACCAAAAGGCATCATGCCGATGATCATCAACAAAGCCAGACCGGCAATTCCAGCTTTCAGCACAGCTGGCAATTTAGACTTCATGTAAATCAGGCCAACATACGCGACCAAGCCAGCTATCACCACGTACAAGAACTCTGAAGTGGTGGCACGCAAGATTGAATAGAACGGTGTGAAGTACCAAGTTGGCGCAATATGCAAAGGCGTTTTGAGCGAATCAGCCGGAACGAAATTGTTATATTCCAAGAAGTAACCGCCCATTTCAGGAGCGAAGAAAACCACCGCGCTGAAAATTGTCAGGAAGACCGTAACACCGAAAATATCATGGAAAGTATAGTAAGGATGCGAAGGAACACTATCCAGCGGATGACCATCCGGGCCTAAGTTTTCTTTCACTTCAATGCCGTCTGGATTATTTGAGCCAACTTCATGCAGAGCGATCAAATGCGCAGCAACTAAGCCCAACAATACCAATGGAATTGCGATTACGTGGAAAGCAAAGAAACGGTTCAGCGTTGCATCGCCAACGACGTAATCACCGCGTATCCACAAGGACAGGTCTGGGCCGATAAACGGAATTGCGCTGAACAGATTGACGATAACTTGTGCGCCCCAATAAGACATTTGGCCCCAAGGCAGCAAATATCCGAAGAAGGCCTCAGCCATCAGGCACAGGAAAATCGCAAAGCCAAACAACCAGATCAACTCACGTGGTTTGCGGTATGAACCGTACAATAAAGCGCGGGTCATGTGCAAATACACGATGATGAAAAATGCCGAAGCGCCAGTCGAGTGCATATAACGCACTAGCCAACCTGAAGGCACTTCACGCATGATGTACTCAACCGATGCGAATGCCAAAGTGGCATCAGGTTTATAGTGCATCGTCAGGAAAATACCGGTGACGATTTGCAATACCAGAACCAGCATCGCGAGTGAACCGAAGATATACCAAAAGTTAAAATTCTTCGGTGCGTAATATTGACCCCATTGATCATTCCACAATTTAGTCAGTGGAAAACGGGAGTCTACCCAATTGAGCGCCTTATCAATCACAGGAGCATCTGCCGGGAGTTTCTTTTCAATAAATGCCATGATTAAGCCTCGCCTTTCTCGTCTTTGCCGATGAGGATTTTAGTATCCGACAAGTACATATGACGGGGAACATCCAGATTTTGTGGAGCAGGTTTGTTTTTATAGACGCGACCAGCCAGATCAAAAGTCGAGCCATGGCAAGGGCAAAGGAAGCCGCCATTCCAATCGTCTGGCAATGAAGGCTGAGCACCAGCTGCAAATTTTGAACTTGGTGAACAACCCAGATGAGAGCAGATACCAACAGTAATCAAAATGTCGCTATGCTCTGCGCGCGAACGTTTCTGTTTATCGCAATATTCAGGCATCGCCATGGTGTAAGGTTTTTCTGATTTTGGATCAGCAACCTTATCTTCTGTCTTCGCCAAACTCGCCATCATTTCAGGCGTGCGCTTCAAAATCCAAACTGGCTTACCGCGCCATTCGAAAACTTTCATTTCACCCGGCTTTAAATCCGAGATGTCTGCCTCCACTGGCGCACCAGCTGCTTTTGCGCGCTCGGATGGCTGAAAAGTGCTCACTAACGCACCTGCCGTTGCCAAACCAGCTACACCACCTGCCGCACACGTTGCGACGAGTAAGCCGCGCCGTCCCGAATCGACCTGCTTTTCGATACCCATACCAACCCCAATCTATCAAAAATCAAAACTTGATGAAGCAATACCCACTTCTAACAACCTTAAATTATAAAGGAGCTGGGTATGGTTTTAAAGTAAAACATGTTCCAAAGAGCAAACAATCGCCAGTTTTTCGATTTTTTGACGGGTATTTGAATGTTTATGATCAATAAAGCTTGATCAAACACATAACATAATTCAAAGTGAGCAGAAATTTAGTATGGATTTTTTCAAAAATATTGCGGGTAATTGGCCCAATATTGATTCAAGACAACAACTTCTATTTGTATATTTAAAGGATTTCACATGAGCATGATGCAAGAATTCAAAAATTTCGCGTCCAAAGGCAATGTCGTCGATTTGGCTGTTGGTGTCATCATCGGGGCCGCATTTGGGAAAATTGTAGATTCATTGGTCGCAGATATCGTGATGCCTATCGTCGGGAGAATTTTTGGCGGGCTTGATTTCTCCAATTACTATCTGGCATTGAACGATCAAGCCAGTAGCTTAACTTTAGTCGAAGCAAAAAAAGCCGGCGCTGTTTTGGCTTACGGAAATTTTTTTACGATTGCCTTGAATTTCATCATTTTGGCCTTCATCATTTTTCAAATGGTGCGCTTGTTTAACAAGATGAAAAAGGAAGAGGCTGTTGCGCCAGCGGCTGCGCCGGTTACGCCTGAAGACGTCGTCTTGCTGCGTGAAATTCGTGATGCGCTGAGAAAATAAATTACCCCGCATTAGAGATTGGAGATCACTTGTCAAAAGCTGGTGGTCATTTTTTCAAACAGGGTTATCGATATCAATAAAATGATGTGCTACACCAAACTCCTTGGCAATGTACCGCCCAAGGCCTGCACGCCATAGCGCTCAGTCGCGTGATGCCCGCAAGCAAGGTAAGCCACTCCTGATTCTCTTGCCAAATGCACGGTCGGTTCGGAGATTTCACCACTTAAATACACAGTTGCACCAGCGGCGATAGCTTGCTCGAACATATTTTGCGCAGCGCCAGTACACCAGGCGACTTGCTCGAGTGCCTGCTCTGCACTGCCGATGATTAAAGGCGAGCGGCCCAATTTGCGCTCAATATGCTTTGCGAATGCGCCGACAGTGCATATCGAATCATCCTTCATCAGCCCAAGCCAGCCTAAATCATCTTCGCCAAAGCGAGCCGTAGGGGTTATTTCTAGCAGCTTGGCTAACTGCGCGTTGTTCCCTAAGGTCGGATGCATATCCAGTGGTAAGTGATAGGCAAAAAGGGAGATGTCGTTACCCAATAAAAGCTTCAAGCGTTTGTGCTTTTGCCCGATCACACGCATGTCTTCACCGCGCCAAAAATAGCCATGGTGCACTAACACGGCATCCGCTTTAAGTAGAATCGCCTGCTCCAGCAGCGCCATGCTCGCGGTAACGCCGCTGACTATTATTTTTATTTCATCGCGCCCTTCCACCTGCACGCCATTTGGGCAATAATCACGGGAACGTGCTGTTTGTAATTCTGTCGCGAGAAATTGTGCCAGCACATCCCGATTTACCGATTTTATTTTCATACCCAAATCTTTCTATGCGTCGTTTATGGCTATTGTTCGCGCAAACCGCTACCGTCGGTTTAGCGTTGTGGTTTATTGTAACTACCTTAAAACCAAATTGGACAAATCAGGTTTTGGGTTCCGGCCAAAGTCTCCTGCTCGCGCCTTCAGTCACTATAAAAGAGGCGCCTCCAACACTTGGTAACAGCCAAATTTCATACCGTTCCGGTGCCAAACTTGCCATGCCTTCCGTGGTCAACATTAACACCGCAAAAGAATCTCGCAGAGCGCCAAATGCATTGCTGAACGATCCATTTATTAAGCGCTTTTTTGGCAATCAGCCTGACCCGCAAAATGAGCGGCAATCCAGTCTCGGTTCGGGTGTCATTATTAGTCCTCAGGGCTTCATTCTAACGAATTATCATGTCATCGAGGACGCTGATGAAATAGACGTGTCCTTGCCCGATGGGCGCAAAGCAATTGCCAAGGTCGTCGGCTCTGATCCGGAAACAGACTTGGCCGTCATCAAGATTGATTTACCTGACTTACCTGCCATCACATTCGGCCATTCAGAACTCGCCAGTGTCGGCGATGTGGTGCTGGCAATCGGTAACCCTTTTGGTGTCGGCCAAACTGTCACTATGGGCATCATCTCTGCACTCGGCCGTACTGATGTCGGCCTAAACACCTATGAAAATTTTATCCAGACTGACGCAGCGGTTAATTTTGGCAATTCCGGCGGTGCATTGGTCGACATACAGGGAAATCTTCTCGGCATCAACTCTGCGATCTATTCGCGCAATGGCGGCTCTTTGGGGATAGGCTTTGCGATCCCGGTGACTACCATCAAGACCGTGATGGATGCCATTATCACTGATGGACAAGTGACACGTGGCTGGATCGGCGTTGAACCGCAAGACATTACGCCAGAAATGGCTGACAGCTTCAATATTAAACATACATCTGGTGCCATCGTAGCTGGCGTGATTCGCGGCGGCCCTGCCGATAAAGCAGGGATAAAACCGGGAGATATCTTAATCGCAATTGAAGGAAAGCCAGCGGCAAACAAGACAGAAATTCTTAATTTGATCGCGCAATTAAAACCTAACAGCAAAGCTAAATTTACGCTCTTGCGCAATTCCTCGGAGACCAGCATCGCCATCGTGATCGGCAAGCGACCACCTATCAAACCAGAAGAATAATTTTTGGAACATGCATCATGCACATTCGAGATCTAAGCCGTTTTTTATTTGAACTATCTGAAAACAATAACCGCGCGTGGTTCGTCATGAACAAGCCGCGCTACGATATTTTGCGTGCGGAATTCTTGCAACTGGTGACAGAATTGATTGCTGGCTTAAGCAAATCCGATCCCGCGATCGCTGGCTGCGATCCTAAAAAAGCCTTGTTCCGCATCAATCGCGATGTGCGTTTTCGGACGGATAAATCACCTTACAAGACGACATTCTCAGCATCGATATTACCAAGCGGGCGCAAAAAACCTAGTGAAGGCGGCGGGCCAGCGTATTATTTCCAGATGGATGCAACTGGTCGACTATTCTATGCCGTGGGCGAATACATGCCGCCAGCAGATCGCCTGCGCGCGATACGCAATCACATCGTGGCCGATACCGACGGCTTTTCTAAAATGCTCAAAAACAAGGCTTTGAAGCAAACTTTTGGCACGCTGCAAGAGGACGGAAAACTGATACGTCCGCCTAAAGGATTTGATGCAGAACATCCCTGCGTAGAGCAACTCAAACTCAAGAGTTTCATGGTGTGGATAGAATGCCCGCTAGCTGGCATGGACACCGAACAACTGCAAGAAACCTTGGTCAAGGGATTTAAAAGCGCCTATCCCTTAGTCACTTGGTTACGTAGCGTGGTCTATTCGGCGGCCTGATCTGGTGCTTGCGTAGCCTTGACAAATAGCGGCGCAACGATCAAGCCCAATTCAAACAGAAACCACATCGGAAACGCCAGTGACAGCATGCTGACGATATCTGGCGGCGTGACGATGGCGGCAACCACAAAGGCGCCCACAACCACGTAAGGACGGATGGTCTTGAATTTATCGACCGATACCAAGCCCATACGCACCAACACAATTACCACGATAGGCACCTCGAATGTCATGCCAAATGCGAGACACATGGACATAATGAAATCGAGATAGTTTTCAATATCCGGTGCGACCGTGATCGACTTCGGGGAAAATTCGTTGATGAATTTGAAAACGCGGCCAAACACGAAAAAATAACAAAACGCCACGCCGGATAAAAACAAGATCGACGATGAAATAACCAGAGGCGCAACCAGTCTTTTCTCATGCGCATACAAACCTGGTGCAATAAACGCCCACACTTGATACAAAACCCAGGGCAAGGCCAGCATAAACGCCACGAGCAGAGTCACTTTCATTGGCACCAGAAATGGTGATATCACGCCAGTGGCAATCATCTTCGCACCAGGTGGCAATGAGGCGATCATGGGCAGCGCCAGAAAATCATAAATTGCTGATGGCCCCGGCCAGGAAAACAGCACGACACAGGCGATGGCAATTCCGATCGAGGCTTTGACCAGGCGGTCACGCAATTCGATCAAATGGGAAATAAAACTATCGGTCGCACCCTGCGGATTAAAGTCGGTCATGCAAGGCCTAATTTGGAATGAAAATTTAAATGTGATCGCTGCGACATTTAATAAAAACTCGCGGCGGATTGTGGTTTCACGCGATGCCGCGCCATACGTGCTGAACCGGACATCACTCGTCCACGATGGCCGTTCTGGTTTTTGTACCAGGCGGGCAGCGCGGACGTGCGGGCCAGTTTCTTGCGCCGGAAATCTTTCGCCTTTAGCGCAATGGCATCATCAGATGGCAGCCTGGTCATAGCGGAATTTGAATCATGGCCACGCCAGGCGGAATTGAGATCATCCTCGGTTTGCGACATACCTTGCTCGACTGACTGCTCGACTTCTTGCGCTGCATCCTGTACATCTTTTTGCAGATTACGCAATTCGTCGAGTTCAATTTCTCGGCTGACTTCGGATTTCACTTCATTGATATAACGTCGCGCGCGGCCGAATAAGGAGCCAGCCATGCGTGCAACTTTGGGCAAATCTTTGGGCCCGATAACGACCAGCGCAATTACGCCGATCAGCGCCATTTTGCTGAGTCCTAAATCTATCATAAGTCGTTTTCTACCAGCGGCTTATTGCTTGGTTTTTTCCTTGGCTTCAACATCAACGACTGTTTTGTCGGCAACCTGCTGTGTGGTCGCGGTTGCAGGAGTAGCGGGCTTCTCTTCCTCGCCTTTAACACCGTCCTTGAAACCTTTGACAGCTTTACCCAAATCACCGCCAATATTGCCCAATTTTTTTGTGCCAAATACCAGCATTACAACGACCAGCACGATTAACCAGTGCCAAATACTCATCGAACCCATCATTTCTCCTTTGTGAGAGGCTTAACTCCCGTTTAAATACAACGATACTACGCCATTCCTAATACACTGCTAGCGCTGCCCGTGCCATGGTCTGACGCCACCCATGATATGCATATGCAAATGATACACCTCTTGCCCGCCGTCCGGCCCGGTGTTGATCAAGGTCTTGTAACCACCTGTCATGCTGCCGTCGGTATGGTTATGCACACCGCAGCCTTGCTCGTGCGCCAAACGTGGAGCCAGTTCAAGCATCCGGCCCAAAAGGCTTGCATGTTCAGGTTTGGCAGCAGCCAGCGTTGCCAGATGGAGTTTCGGAATGATCATGAAATGCACCGGGGCGGCAGGATGAATATCCTTAAACGCCATCAACTCCTCATCTTCAAAGATAACCTCAGCTGGAATCTGCTTGGCGACAATTTTGCAAAAAATACAGTTATCCACATTAACCTCATTCATGATTGTTCAGATTTTGTACAGACTAAATTGCTACTTACTAATTTACTTACTTGCTTCATCCAGATCGCGAAATTCATCTTTGCGCGCGGCTTTTTCTACTATGCCGGAGATGCCTTCACGCCGCGCTAACTCATCGACGACATCTTGCGGCGTCAAATTAAATTGCGCCAACATAATCATGGAATGAAACCACAAATCCGCACATTCATACAGTACTTTGGATGTATCGCCAGAAACCCGCGCATCTTTTGCCGCCATGACGGTTTCTGTCGCTTCTTCGCCGATTTTTTTTAAAATGGCATCGTCACCCTTGGCAAATAATCTTGCGACATACGAAGTCGCCGGGTCGCCACCATTGGCTAGTTTGCGGCTCTCGATGATGTTGGCGAGACCTTGCAAAATTTGTATTTCATTCATGCTTGTTCGCATTTCATTTATAAATATCTTCAGGATCTTGCAAGACCGGCTCTACAGTTTGCCAATCGCCCTCATTGACCACACCTGCGAATTTTTGGAAGAAACATGAATGGCGTCCAGTGTGGCAAGCGATCCCGCCAACTTGTTCTATCTTTAGCAAGATGACATCCTCATCACAATCGAGGCGTATCTCCAGCACTTTTTGCTTATGTCCGGACTCTTCACCCTTGTGCCACAACTTTTTGCGTGAACGGCTCCAGTAAACCGCTTCACCCAACTCTACAGTTTTGGTTAGAGCATCGCGATTCATCCACGCAAACATCAGCACATCGTTACTCGACGCCTCCTGCGCGATTACCGGCACCAGACCCTGCTCATCCCAGCGCACCTTATTTAACCATTTTGCCGCACTCATATCAGTCTCATTGCAATGTTCTGTGCCGCCATAAATTGTTTCGCCTCTTGTACCGTATGCTGGCCGAAATGAAAAATACTCGCCGCCAGCACCGCGTCTGCTCCACCAATTTTGATACCATCAGCCAAATCCTGCAAACCACCGACACCACCTGAGGCGACAACCGGGATATCCACCGCATCCGCTACCGCGCGTGTCAAGCCGAGGTCAAACCCCGAGCGGGTTCCGTCTTTATCCATGCTGGTCAGCAAAATTTCCCCGGCACCAAGGCGCGCGACATTCTTGGCCCACTCAACCGCATCCAGGCCGGTGGCGGTACGGCCACCATGCGTAAATACCTCCCATTTGCCTGGCGCAACCTGCTTGGCATCGATCGCCACCACGATGCACTGCGAACCGTACTTATGTGCCGCGTCAGCGACCAGTTGGGGGTTGGTGATGGCCGAAGTATTGATGCCGACTTTGTCTGCGCCTGCATTCAGCAAACGTCGCACATCAGCGACCGTACGCACGCCACCGCCAACAGTCAAAGGAATAAATACCTGAGACGCCACCGCTTCAATAATTGGCAAGATCAAATCACGTCCATCAGACGAGGCCGTAATATCGAGAAACGTAATTTCATCCGCGCCTTGCGCATCATAGCGGCGGGCGATTTCAACCGGATCACCGGCATCGCGCAATTCCAGAAAATTCACTCCCTTGACGACGCGCCCTGCGGTCACATCAAGACAAGGGATGATACGTTTTGCCAGTGTCATATTGGATCTTCTTCGGTATCCAGGTAGTCACTAAAATCACTGGTGAGTTCGTCAGCCCTATCTTGTGCGGATGACAGATCGAGCGTGCCTTCATAAATCGAGCGGCCGCAAATCACCCCAGAAATACCTTCATCCTGCACCGCGCACAGCGCTTCTACGTCAGCCAAGACATGGATGCCGCCGGAGGCTATTACTGGGATACTGACTGCCTGAGCCAGTTTAACCGTAGCTTCAAGATTCACGCCGCCCATCATGCCATCACGCCCGATGTCGGTATAGATAATCGCCTCTACGCCATAACCTTCAAATTTTTGCGCCAGATCGATTACGTCATGGCCAGATAATTTGCTCCAGCCATCAGTGGCAACCTTGCCATCTTTGGCATCAATCCCGACAATGATCTGGCCTGGAAAAGCGCTGCAGGCATCAGCTAAAAAGCCGGGGCTCTTGACGGCGGCGGTGCCGATAATAATGTAAGACAGACCATCGTTGAGATAGCGTTCTATGGTATCAAGGTCGCGGATTCCGCCACCGAGTTGCACCGGAATTTCTTCCGTGCCAGTTTCTTCAGCATAATCACGGACCGCCTGGACAATTGCCTTGACGGCCTTTTCATTCACCGGCTTGCCTGCAAAAGCGCCATTCAAATCCACCAGATGCAGTCGCCGCGCCCCTTGCATCAACCAATGGCGCGCCATGTCGGCAGGGTTATCGGAAAAAACGGTGGCTTGATCCATGTCGCCTTGCTTGAGGCGTACGCAGTGACCGTCTTTGAGATCAATAGCAGGAATGAGCAGCATAATAAGTTTATTGAAAATTAATTTAAGAGTTGAATTAAATACGTAGAAATTTAAGGAAAATTAACTTAAGGCTTCCAGTGTACAAAATTTTTGTAAAGTTGTAAGCCAGCGGCAGCACTTTTCTCTGGATGAAACTGTGTCGCGAAAATATTGTCTTTTGCAACTGCACAGGCAAACACAGTACCAAAATCTGTGGTCCCGACAGTATGGCTAGCCATACTCGGTTGCGCGTAGTAACTGTGGACAAAATAAAAATATGCATCGTCGGCAATGTCTTGCCACAAGACATGGGGCAGACTTTGCCGGACGTGATTCCAACCCATTTGCGGCACTTTAAAACGTGAGCCATCGTCCTGCAACTTACCACTCAAGTCAAAGCGCACCACTTTGCCAGGCAACAATCCGAGGCCAGGCGTGTCGCCTTCTGCACTGATATCAAACAGCATTTGTTCACCGACGCAGACACCAAATAAGGGCTTGCTGCGCGCCGCTTCTAACACCGCTTCTTGCACACCTGATTCACGCAGGCTGCGCATGCAATCAGGCATGGCACCCTGACCTGGCAAGACTAGCCGATCAGCACTCTTAATATCGGCGATTTCACCGGAAATTTTTACCTCAGCTTCAGGCGCAACAGCGCGCAAGGCTTGCGCCACCGAGCGCAAATTACCCATGCCGTAATCTACCACTACTATTTTATTCATCTTATTTTTACGATCGACAAGCTAAAAATATTGCGATTTAGTTGTTTCTAGAAATTTAATTTTCGGGATGCAGGTCAAGGCGCAAACCGCAGCAATACGTCGGTATTGCGAGGATCGCATTTTGACACTTCGACGAAGACATGCGCCCGACTATTAGATTTATTGAAACAACCATTACAAGCTGCCCTTGGTTGATGGGATTGTACCGGCCGAGCGCGCATCAAGTTCTGACGCCATACGCAGCGCGCGGCCAAAAGCCTTGAACACTGTTTCGCATTGATGGTGCGCATTGTCGCCGCGCAAGTTGTCTATGTGCAGCGACACCAAGGCGTGATTCACGAAACCTTGAAAAAATTCATGCGTCAGATCGACATCAAAAGTGCCTATCATCGAGCGTTTGAAAGGCACATGAAATTCCAATCCTGGGCGGCCAGAAAAATCGATCACTACACGTGACAAGGCTTCATCCAGCGGCACATAGGCGTGGCCATAACGGCGTATGCCTTTTTTGTCGCCCATCGCGATGGCAAAAGCCTGGCCCAAGGTAATGCCGACATCTTCGACCGTGTGATGCGCATCAATGTGCAGGTCACCCTTTGCTTCTATTTCCAGATCGATCAATCCATGACGGGCGATTTGATCGAGCATATGATCCAGAAATGGCACGCCAGTGTTGAGTTTTTGCTTGCCTGTGCCATCGAGATTGATGCTGACACTAATCTGGGTTTCGTTGGTATTGCGTGTGACTTGCGCGGTACGTTGGGCTTGCATGATGTTTGGCTTTGCTTCAGCGTTGGTATAAAGTTTACAAAGATGCTTTGAGAGCATCAAGAAAGAGTGCATTTTCGACTGGAGTGCTGACTGTAATGCGCAGACAATTCTCTAGCAGAACATGCATTTTACCTACATTTTTGACTAATATTTTTTGTTTCAGCAAATTAGCGAACACTTGTTCGGCTTGCGGCACCCGAATCAGCAGGAAATTTGCCGCAGAAGGAAAAACCACCACGCCCTTCAATTGCTGCAAAGCAGCCGCCAGCAAAGTTCTTTGTTCGCGCAATTGTGCGGCCTGGGCATCCAATACATCAACATGCTGCAACATAAATTCTGCCGCGGCTTCAGTCAGCACGTTGATATTGTATGGCGGCCTAACTTTCTCAAACTCGTTGAGAAGCGCCAGACTACCCGACATATAGCCAAGGCGAATCCCGGCCAAACCCAGCTTGGAGACCGTGCGCATCACGATGAGATTATCGAACTCAGCCAGACGCGGCATGAAACTAGTTTGCGCAAAGGGTTGATACGCTTCATCGACGATCACCACGCCGCTGTCGCCGACTGCACGCAAAATATCTTCGATATCCGCGACTTCAAACAAGGTTCCGGTCGGATTATTTGGGTAAGCCAGATAGGTAATCGCGGGGCGATGTTCGGCAATGGCAGCCAGCATCGCAGGAACATCCAGAGTAAGATCGGCGCGCAATGGCACACCGATGAATCCCATACCCGCCAGCCGTGCCGACATCGCATACATGACAAATCCCGGCACAGGTGCCAGCACGCTTGCACCCGGTTTGGCACAGGCGACTGAGACCATGGAAATTAGCTCATCAGAACCATTGCCCAGTACCACTTCGTAATTTTCCGGAATACCAAATTCTTTTTTGATCGCGTTTTTCAACGCAGCGTAACTCGGCACTGGGTAACGATTCAAGTCAACTTGCGCCAGGCGTTCAGCGAGTGCGGTTTGCAGTGCTGTCGATAAGGTGTAGGGATTTTCCATCGCATCGAGCTTCACAAAGCCGGATGAATCTGCCACGTGATAAGCGGACAAATCACGGATTTCAGGACGGATGATGTTGACGATCAAGGACATAGTTTTTTCAAACAATTAAAGATGGTTTTTTTAAATTATCTCTGCCATTACTTCTGGTGAAATTTCTGTCGTTTTATTCGTCTGCATTTCTGGTGTCTTGGCTTTCGATTTTTTTGGCACTTTAGCGCTTTTGACGACCTCAGCTTTTTTCCGGCCTTTTTTCCCGCTCTTCACGTTCGGGATTTTCTCCCGCACTGGCTCAGTCGGCAAATTGCTTTGCACTGAAAATTCCGCTTCAGAAGAGGTCAACCGTTCTTGAATAATCTGGCAGTATTCCGGATTCAATTCGAACCCCACGAAATGTCGCCCGCAACGCTTGGCGGCAATCGCGGTAGTACCGCTACCCATGAACAAATCCAGCACGACGCCGCCCGGCGGGCATGAGGCACGAACCATGCGCTCGATGATCTCCAACGGTTTTTGCGTAGGATGGTCGGCCCGTTCCGGATCTTCTTTATGTATGCGCGAAACGCTCCATACGTCTTTCGGGTTGTAGCCCAGCTCCAGCCATTTGGCACCGACAAAAATCGAGCGTGAACGGGCTTTTTTGGTTTCTGCATCATACGGAATCCGCACCGCGTCCAGGTCAAAGTAATGTCCTTTGTCCTTGGCAAAAAAACCTATGGTGTCATGTACGGAAGTGAAGCTTCTGACGCTGCCGCCCATCGACGGCACCCGCCTGTCCCAGATAATTTCGTTGAGCATCGTCATGCGCTGCTTCAGCATCACGAAGATTTCTGGCGAATAGCGCCACGTGAGAAAAATATATAAAGAGCCGGTCGGCTTGAGCTTAGGTAAGGCCGCATCTATCCAGCGCTCGGTCCAGGCCAGGTATTCTGCGGACGCCTGTTTGTCTGAATCGTTACCGTAATCCTTGCCCAAACCGTACGGTGGATCAGTCAGGATCAAATCGATACTTCCATCCGGGATGCGCTCCAGTCCAGCTAGGGCATCTTCATTGAATAACTGATCGAGATAACTATTCATTATTTCAAGCGAAATTCAGCACTACGGGCATGCGCCTGGAGACCTTCACCGTAGGCTAATTCGGCGGCGACTTTCCCCAGGCTTTGCGCCCCTTGCTCGCTCACATAAATCATGGACGAGCGTTTTTGGAAATCGTAGACACCCAGCGGCGACGAAAATCGTGCCGTGCGTGAGGTTGGTAATACGTGATTTGGGCCAGCGCAATAATCGCCCAGCGCCTCGGAGGAATAGCGACCAAGAAACATCGCACCTGCATGACGGATCTGATCGGCCCATTGTTGCGGATTTTCAGCGGAAATTTCCAAGTGTTCGGCCGCGATATTATTCGCGATATCACAGGCTTCCTGCATATCGCGCACCTTGATCAAGGCGCCGCGGTTAGCCAGCGAAGTGCGGATGATTTCCTGCCGTGGCATGCTCTCGATTAACTTGGCAATACTGGCGCCGACCGCATCCAGATAGGCGGCATCCGGGCACAGCAAGATCGATTGCGCCAGCTCATCATGTTCAGCCTGGGAAAACAAATCCATCGCCACCCAATCAGGGTCGGTGGTGCCATCGCAGATCACCAGAATTTCAGAGGGGCCGGCAATCATGTCTATGCCAACCGTACCAAACACGCGGCGCTTGGCGGCTGCGACATAGGCGTTACCCGGCCCGACAATTTTATCGACTTGCGGTATGGTCTGAGTGCCGTAAGCCAAAGCGCCAACTGCCTGTGCGCCACCTACCGTGAACACGCGGTCCACACCGGCGATAGCGGCGGCGGCAAGTACCAGCGAGTTTTTAACGCCATCCGGCGTCGGTACCACCATGACAATTTCTTTGACGCCGGCCACTTTGGCCGGTATCGCATTCATCAAGACCGAAGACGGGTAAGCCGCTTTTCCGCCAGGCACGTAGATGCCGACGCGATCCAAGGGCGTGACTTTTTGCCCGAGCACCGTGCCGTCAAATTCGGTGTAAGAAAAGCCAGCTGAACCACATTCGGTTTTCTGTATTTCATGATAGGCACGCACTCGCTGCGCCGCAGTTTCCAGCGCACTACGGCGTTCTGGCGACAATGAAATCAATGCCGCCTGCAGCTCTGTCTGCGTGATCTCCAATTCGGTAACACTGTGCGCTGTCAGCCGATCAAAGCGATTGGTAGTCTCCAACACAGCGACATCACCGCGTTTTTTTACATCCAGTAGAATTTGTGCGACGACACGGTCAATCGCTTCATCTTCGCTCGCTTCGAATGCCAGCAAGTTCGCCAGCTGTTCAGAAAAATCCGCCTGACTTGAATCGAGACGAGATATCAGAGGTGGAGTGATTTGCGACATAATTATTACTTTCGAGAAGCGCTTTACGATCCGTTCAAACTACACTATTCAATGATGCAAATTTATCCGCCTAATCAGCTTGGATGGAGTGCCTTGGAAGCGCGGTCAAATGCCTCAAGTATCGGCTGCAAGCGTTCACGCTTCATTTTCAAGGCAGCCTGATTCACCACCATGCGCGAAGAAATATCCATGATATGTTCGACCTCAACCAGGTTATTCGCGCGCAAGGTATTGCCTGTGCTGACCAGATCAACAATTGCATCCGACAAACCAACCAGCGGAGCGAGCTCCATTGAGCCGTAGAGTTTAATCAAATCCACGTGCACGCCTTTGTTGGCGAAATGTTGGCGCGCGATCTCGGTGTACTTGGTGGCAACGCGCAGGCGCGCACCATGCCGTACCGCGGTGGCATAGTCAAAACCCACTGAGACTGCTACCGACATTCTGCAGTTGGCGATATTCAAATCGATAGGCTGATACAACCCTTCGCCACCATGCTCTTGCAAAACATCTTTACCGGCGACGCCAAAATCGGCCGCGCCATATTGCACATACGTTGGCACGTCTGAAGCGCGCACAATAATCACCCTTACTGCCGGATCATTGGTCGCCAAAATCAATTTACGTGAAGTTTCCGGATCTTCAGTAACGCGAATACCTGCGGCTTCAAGCAGCGGCAAAGTTTCTTCAAAGATGCGGCCTTTGGATAAAGCCAGGGTCAATTGTTGGTTCATATCGTGTGTTTTATTTTACTCGTTGTATGTGGGCGCCAACGCCAGACAATTTAACTTCCATTTTGTCGTAACCGCGATCCAGATGATAAATCCTGTCGATCAGGGTTTCGCCCTCCGCCGCCAGCCCTGCGATCACCAAGGACGCGGAAGCACGCAAGTCCGTTGCCATGACTGGTGCGCCGACCAATTTTTCGACGCCGGTGACTATTGCTGTATGGCCGTCAATTTCAATATGGGCGCCAAGACGGTTCATTTCCTGTACGTGCATGAAGCGGTTTTCAAAAATTGTTTCTGCGACACGACTGACGCCATTGGCAATGCAATCGAGCGCCATGAATTGCGCTTGCATATCGGTAGGGAAGCCCGGATATTCCGTAGTTCGGAAACTCACGGCCTTAGGCCGCGTGCCCATTTGCGCCCTGATCCAATCAGGGCCGCTAGTGATAATCACACCAGCTTCGCGCAATTTGTCCATTGCCACATCGAGAATATCGCTACGGGTATTTTTTAAAGTAATATCACCACCCGCTGCTGCCACCGCACACAAAAAGGTCGCAGTCTCGATACGGTCTGCGACTACGGTATGCGCTGCGCCGTGCAAGCGTTCTACTCCTTGAATTACCAGCCTATCCGTGCCTACGCCTTCGATTTTTGCACCCATCGAAACCAGCAGATGCGCCAGATCAGTCACTTCAGGTTCACGCGCCGCGTTTTCTAAAATGGTTTCACCATCAGCCAAGGCAGCGGCCATCAAGAAATTTTCTGTCCCGGTCACGGTGATCATATCGGTGACGATTTTTGCACCTTTCAAACGCTTGGCTTTGGCGTGAATATAACCGGCCTCAATATTGATTTCGGCGCCCATCGCTTGCAGACCTTTAATGTGCTGATCGACAGGCCGTGAGCCTATGGCACAACCGCCAGGCAAAGACACTTTCGCTTCACCAAAGCGCGCCAACAATGGGCCGAGCACCAGGATAGACGCACGCATGGTTTTCACCATATCGTAGGGTGCTTCCCAGTTATTTACGCCCGCGCCATTCAGGGTAACGATGCCATTTTCCTGCGTCACTGCCAAGCCCATTTGACGCAATAGTTTGAGCATCGTCGAGACATCTTGCAGGGAAGGCACATTGCTCAGGACCAGATCATCGGCAGTCAGTAAACCCGCACATAAAATTGGTAGCGCTGCGTTTTTTGCACCGGAAATCATCACGTCGCCATTCAGGCGATAGCCTCCGGTAATTAGTAACTTATCCATGCTTATTTTCCTATCTGCAGAAATTCTTCTGGTGTATGCGTCTTCATCGACAGCGCATGAATTTCTTCGCGCATGCGGTCGCCCAAGGCGGCGTAGACAATTTGATGGCGCTGTATCAAACGCTTGCCAGCAAATGCGGATGAGACGATCACAGCATAGAAATGCTGCCCATCACCTTCGACTTCGAGGTGACTGCATTCCATACCGGCAGCGATATATTCTTTGATTTGTTCAGGGGTAGGAAACACGGTTTTTCTCTTTATAATAATTTCGGTGATTGTCGAATAGCACAGCATCCGACTTTAATTTTTTAATTCTGTAACTTAGTGGCGTAACTCAATTACGTAACTCAATGACGTAACTTATAGCCGCGCTTCAACATCTGTATAGCAATCGTCGCCAATAAAATAAAGAAAGAAAACGCAACGGTAGCACTAGTCCATGGGCTTACATCAGACTGTGCAAAAAACCCGTAACGGAAGCCGTCTATCATGTAAAAGAAGGGATTGAAGCGCGATAAATTTTGCCAAAATGGCGGCAAGGAATGAATCGAGTAAAACACGCCGGATAAAAATGTCGCCGGCATGATAAAGAAATTCTGGAAGGCTGCCAATTGGTCGAACTTTTCTGCCCAGATTCCGGCGATAAGACCCATGGTACCCAGGATGGCCGCGCCCAATAAGGCAAAAATGATGATCCAGCCCGGCGCTGAGAAACTTAAATTTGCCATCCACGCAGTGACTATAAACACGCCAGCACCGACTGCCAGGCCACGTACTATCGCTGCCAGCACGTAACCGTTAAACAAATCCCAATGGGTTAACGGCGTCAGCATGACAAACACCAGATTACCGGTGATCTTGGATTGGATCAGCGATGAAGAGGCATTCGCGAAAGCGTTTTGCAAGATGCTCATCATCACCAGACCAGGGATCAAAAATGCGGTGTACTTCACCCCCGAAACTTGCACATG
>JAZJYB010000076.1:0-7023 GCA_040390685.1 Pseudomonadota bacterium
GCATTCCGCCTCGTTGAATTTCGGACCGATCACGCCTTTTTTCTGTTCATAATACTTTTTAGATGAATCATATTCATTACTAAAACTGTGGCCTTGATTACTGTTTCCCGGTATGGATGTATCGAGAATAAAATAACCTTCGTCAGTGTATACGCGCCCGGCGGCGAGGTATTTCTTCGCCACTTTGGAAAATCCATTGGGTTGGAGTAAACCTAAATTTTCAGTATCAAAACGAATATCCCCCAAGAGTAAATACTCTGGTCGTTGCTCTTGTGGTTTGCAAATCAATTCTTTGATGCTTGCGACAGAGCCATTATGTAAGAAGGGTGCCGTAGCCCATACACCATTTAGCGGCCTAGCTTTATAGCCTTGACCTGCTTGCAGGCAGTTTGGTCGACCGCCAAAAAATTTCTCCTTCAGTGCAGGATCGGTGATGAAATTCGCATCAAACCAGGCGTCAATAGTTTGTTGCACTATCGCCCCGAGTGCAAAGGCAAAACTGACCTCGCCACCATCCGTAATACGTATTCCGTCAACCAGTTCCACTTTCTCTTTTGCGTCAAACAACTGGTTCGCAAAAACTTTTTGGCTGTCTTGGCCGCATATCATGCCATTCATGCCGAGCCCACTGGTTTTTTCTTTGATCGTGCCTTGATTGTTCCCAGCGGTACTCACCATACGCGTAAGCAGAACATTTCCTTGAGCAGGATCTGTTCCAATTTCATTCTGTTTAATAATCTTCAAATCAAGTACTTTTTCCTGGGTGTATTTCATCTGGCCATTTTGTGTATAGGCGATAGTGTCAAAATGCGTGTTTAACGCAGGATCAGTCACTACCGGCAAATGACATCCTTGGCAGCGATCTTGATACAAGGTTTTCCCTAACGTATAGCTTTTATCATTTTCACTAACTGATTGAAACGGCCAGGCCGGACTTTTCAGGCCTTCATTAAACGCTTTACCTTTTAAAAACGATTCTATCCAAACCATATTTTGGAGTGGTACTGAAGACTGGAATTGGCCTTCATTTTTCGGTGCTTGCATGCTCACATGGGCAAAGACTCCCATTGATTCCCCGACGTTTCGCACTAAGGGGCGCATGATGGAACCATCGTATTGCACCCATTTAAACCAAGACGAGGTCCAAAGGAAGGGATAGTTAACCGGCGCTTCAATTGCCTGATAATTTTCTCGCCGATTCAAATCTGTTGCGAAAACCTGATTGCCAATGCGATTCAAAGCATCAAGGCGAGTAAAACCTTCCTGGACTTTCACAATATCTGCAGTTTTTTCTGCAGCTAGAATCAGCTTGGCCAAGTCACCGGATAGCGTTGCTTTTCCTTCAGCGCTATATTGAGTCCCCAATATTTTTCTGGCAAAACGATCAAAGCGTCCATCGAAAAATGGAATTCTGCTGGAAAGAGCCGTTTGACCTAGCGAAGCGCTAATGGCTGCTGTCAGCTGTCCCAAATCTGTGGTCGCTGGCCCACCTTCGATAATATATTCTTTGGCCTGATTACCCTGTCCAGCGATGAAATGGCCGGTATGACAGGCTGCGCAGTTAAACCCAATTCCATTAGCCTTAATGTTAAGGCCAGGGAAATTTAATGACTCTGTTTTGGTAAATCCTATGGGCAAGCCATCTGGATTATGACTTGGATCGGCTTCATCACGAATGAAACCAAAACGTAATAAATAATTGTTATCGCTAAATCGCTCTGCTTTAACAAATAACAGAGATTTTAATAGCGTTGACCAAAGGGACGCGTCAGGTTTCTCCAAACTCATAAACCACTCGTAAGGCATTGGCAATGTAGCTGTCCCTTGTGAGAGATGATGGAAGCGTTGCGTCTCTTCACTGACTTTGTTGGTAGTTCCTCCCCAGTTTTGTGCGGGCCAGTATTGAGGTATTGGTTTCCCAGAAACATCGAGGGTCTGCAATGCAGGCAATGTTGGCGCACGCAATTCTGCTAACACGCTTTGGAACTGATAATTGAGAAACAAAATTAACAGCGCAAGCAAAACCATTATTATCAATAATGTCCTTATGCGCGACCTTAATCGGTCAGCCGTGTTGGCATTCCTGCTTTCATAGCGTCGAAGGTAGACATAGTTATGCAGTTTTTCTTTTAATGACATTGCTCTTATCCTTATTTTTAAAAATTTTCCAGTGACACGATGTCGGTTTTAATTGCTGAACCTGTTGCGAATCAGGTGGTGACGCCATTAGGAATATGCTCTGGATCCATGTAAGGATATTTCTCCTTTTTATTTCGGTATTTATCTCGATGTGCCGATGACAGCTGCTTCAGCACATGTTGATATTTTTGAATAACTGATACCGCTTCAGGATTGAACATTTGTAGTGGATATTCGCCGACTCGGTTGACTTTAAAATTAACTGCATAATAAAGAAATGACTGAAAAAGCGCCACTTTGAAACGCGGAAACAAGCGCATCAATTGAGCTTGTCCTAGATCTTTATTGAGCATGGACTTTGGCGACTCATAAATGGCGTTAGGCATATTCGGAACAAATTGCGTGTAGGGGTACTGAGGAAAGTGAATGCTCGCATGATGGGCCGTTGCAATAAAAATTATTTGTCCAAAAATTTCTGCTAGCTCTTTTTTGTTTGAAAAACTGCTTGGAAAATCTTCTAGTCCACAAGCGCCATTAGCACGCTCACCACCCAGCTCTTTTGCCCAAGCCTGTAATTCGTAGTCATTAACGACATACTGATCGCTCTTATAATAAACATCGACATAGCTATGCGCAAAATCCTGTATCGCATTCCACATTGGCATACCATCATCGCGATAGGGATAATTCAGTTTGGGATTTTCCACATGACGCCTTTTTATATCGTTCGGAAAAGCCCGTTCACGAAACTTAAATTGGCGCATTCCTTCACCCATAAACTTAACCAAAGCGTCATTATCACCGGGGAACATTTTTCCGTAATAAGGTATCTTGCCCTTACTGTCTCGTTCATACAGCGGATGAACATTAACCGCCAAGGTGTATTGCAAGTGAGGATCCAGCAGTGCCAACAAGGGGTGATTTTTGCTTAATTGCCGGTATGTCACCATGATGATGGACTCCATCACATAATGAATCTGTACCGCGTGTGTCCATAAATCATGCACTGCGCCATCTGCCGCCATTAAACAGGTGCGGGCCAGTTTCCATTTTTCACCATCGGTGGGGGTGATAATGGGATTTTCTTCACTGGTGTCTTGTGTGACATCGAGCTGGATGGCAAGCGGTCGTAAATGCCCGTCATCCTGTAGATAATATAAAGCGATGGGTGTCGTAAGATATTTTTTATGGCCATCGACGCTTCCTGAATCGACCTGTAGCGTTTTGAGCATAGCCAAATTAAGCATGTAGAGCCGCTCCTCGTTCAAGGCTCGCTCTATCTCATCGTGACTGATGGATAGTGTTGCACGCTCTATCTTGAACTGCTCTGGTAAGGGATTGCGTGCATTGACACCCTCAATCATCACAGGGTTAGCACCAGCTATACATTGATGCGCCATAGTCCTGTCGTTCCATAAATCGGTACGTAACTGTGGGTCAGGAAATGGTGTCAAGCCAAAGAAAATATAATCCTCGACTTGTTTAAAGGGCGCTTTGAATACACCATGTTTGAGCGTTTTCCAAATCAAACCCGGAATGCTCGGCAACAGACCGAGCATATTTGAGAGTGCCTTAAATTGATAATACACTCCTTGTTTTTCGCATTCGGGCAACTGGTTGATGGTAGCGATCTGACCATCGTAAGTTAGGCTATAGGCGTACGCTATACGCATATGCTCCAGTTGTTTCTGACGTGCGCTTTTATTCTGATCAAATTGCGGCAGGGTCAATGTGGGCAGCATTGTGGCTCCATTGTGATTTATTGTTTATTTATTATAATGTGGCCGGCTGAAAAGCTAGCTATGATCGTGTTGTATGATTTCCACTTTTGGCTAGTCTTGATCGTTCGTGTTTTCACTTCAACTAGACTAAAATTGGTGCAGAAGAAAAAACCACCAATTTCTGCCAATTTTTCGGGGTGATCGATAATGCACTACAAAGTCAGCCGAATTCAAATCTCGATGATGCGCCGACTAATATCGATGAAACCATCGTAAGCTTATTTACTCAATTATCTCAATTAACTCAATTAACTATAGTGGCGCCATGATTTCTATTCCGGGTATTAAAGTACATCAGCTACTTCACCAAAGCCAAATCTCTGTGGTGTATCGTGGCTACCGGCTCAAGGATCACGTACCGGTCGTTATAAAAACACTGGTAGAAGAGCACCCGTCTATTGAAGATATCGTCAAGTTTCGGCGTGAATATGAGATAGTAGAAAAACTCGATTTAGAACGGGTGATCAAAGTCTTTCGACTCGATAAGGTGTCGGGCTTACCGGTCATCGTTATGGAAGATGGCGGCGAGTCCCTCGACCGCTTCCTGCAAGTTCAAACTCTCGATCTCTCTAGTGCCCTCGACATCGCTCTAAAACTGACCGAGACTGTCGGCCAGATACACCAGCACCACATTATTCACAAGGACATTAATCCATCGAATATCCTGTGGTGTTCGAAAACCCGAGAAATTAAAGTCATTGATTTTGGAATTTCTTCAGAGCTGTCCCGTGAAACCGTAGCCGTGCAAAATCCTAGAGGTCTTGAAGGCACACTCAATTATATTTCGCCAGAACAAACCGGTCGAATGAACCGTGCTGTTGACTATCGCAGTGATTTGTATTCCTTGGGTGCGACGTTTTACCATATTTTTACCGGACAACCGTGTTTTGATAGTAGTGATCCGATGGAATTGGTGCATTTTCACATTGCTCAGCAACCCGTACCTCCTTGCGTAATCAATAGCCAAATTCCAGAGGCGATTTCGAATATTATTTTGAAACTAATGGAGAAATTGGGCGAGGATCGGTATCAAAGTGCTGCTGGTGCACATCACGATTTACTGCAATGTCGTCAACAGCTAGACGAGCATAAAATCTGCTTCTCCTTTCCCTTGGCTAAAGCCGATATCTCGACCGCCTTTGCCATTCCACAAAAACTCTATGGCCGGGAAGAAGAAGTCAAAACTTTATTGCGCTGCTTTGACAGGGTGAGTGCCGGGCATCGCGAGACCTTGATGGTGCGTGGTTATTCTGGCATCGGAAAATCATTACTCATACACGAAGTGCACAAGCCTATCGTTCAGAAAAAAGGCTTGTTTATCGAGGGTAAATTTGATCAGTTCAAGCGAAATATTCCGTATGCATCGCTGATCCAGGCTTTCCAAGAATTAGTCCGACAATTATTAACTGCCTCAGCCCAGGAAGTTGAGAGCTGGCGTAACTTGCTTTTAGAGTCGCTAGCTCCAAATGGCCAGGTGATTATTGATGTGATACCTGATCTCGAATTATTAATCGGGCCTCAACCTGCATTACCCGAACTGACTCCGGCTGAAGCCAACAATCGTTTCAAGCTTAGCTTCAAAAATTTTGTAAAAACCTTTGCCAATGAGCAGCATCCCCTGGTCGTGTTTCTCGACGATTTGCAATGGGCGGATATCCCGTCGCTGCAACTGATAGAAAATTTACTCAGCAATTCCACCGATAAGTATTTACTCATTATCGGGGCTTATCGAGATAATGAAGTTAATTTAGTGCACCCTTTGATCGGTGTACAAAAACGACTCGAGGAAAGCGGTGTGTTTATCCGCTCAGTCGATCTGACACCTTTGAAACTCGAACACGTCAGCGAGCTTATTGCTGATACCTTGCATTCAAGTCATGATAAGGTCCAGGCACTTGCGAAACTGTGTTTCAATAAAACCCAAGGCAATCCCTTTTTTCTAAGCCAGTTCCTGCGCAGTCTTTATGAACAGGACGCCATTTATTTTGACCTCAAGACCACAGCTTGGGAATGGAGCCTAGACAAAATAGGGCAAATGCAAGCCACCGACAATGTGGTGCATTTGGTGGTGAATCGACTGCGCACCCTCGCGCAATCAACGCAAACCATATTGCAAACTGCCGCATGTATAGGCGCTACGTTCTCTCTGAAGTTGCTTAGCATTGCAACTCAGTTAAGCCCTGCGGAGGTCACCAAGGCTCTGTGGCCAGCGCTACAAGCCGGGTTGGTGCTTCCCGTCAATGACGCCTATAAATTCGTACAAACAGAAGCGGATGAGGCTGATGTGGCTAACGTAGCACTAAATAGCCTCCATCAGTTTGCCAGCACCACTGCATTTAAATTCTTACACGATCGGGTGCAACAGGCTGCCTATTCGCTGATTGCTGCCGAAGCAAGATCTGAATTCCACTTGCATACAGGACGCCTGCTACTGCTGCATGCCGATGAAGAAGAAAAGGATGCGCAGATTTTCGATATCGTCAATCATCTGAATCAAGGCAAGGACTTAATTACGGAGCTCGAAGAACGGCAAAAACTAGCGGCCCTAAATCTTAGGGCCGCAGAAAAAGCGCTGGCATCTTCGGCCTATGGCCCTGCATTTGTTTTCGCCAAGACAGGGCTAAAGTTGTTACTTGAGGACTGCTGGACCAGCAATTATTCGCTGAGTTTTGAGCTTTACCTTTGCGCGCTGCAATCAGCCTACCTAACTGGTGAATTTGAGCAAATGGAGCGCTGGGCTGCGCTGATGCTAGAAAAAGCGAAAGACGATTTAGAACGGGTCAAGGTCTTTGAAGTGAGAATTCAGGCTGCGATGGCAGTCAATCAACCTTTGAAAGCGATTGAGCTAGCTTTGCAAGTGCTTGCACTATTGGGCGTGAATTTCCCCCAGGAGTTAACTCCGCAAGTCATACAAGCGGAGTTACAGGCGGCGGTTGCGGAGATCACGCCTTACAACGTAGAAGATCTGTTGAATTTGCCCGAGATGACTGACTCGGTTGATGTGGCCGCCATGAACATCATGAACCGTATCTATTCAGCTACGTATATTGCCAAACCAGAACTCATGATACTGGTCTCTTGCCGTCTTGCGCTGCTATCGCTG
>JAZJYB010000076.1:7123-23705 GCA_040390685.1 Pseudomonadota bacterium
TATATAAGCGCAATTGATCGTATCGGGCAGCAGACACCATTGTATTATGCGCAAATTGTCGGTCAAACCGTGCACAATTTGCAGGGAACGCTAGCCGAATCCCCTGGGCTACTTTCAGGTGAAATATACGATGAGCTAAAGATGCTTCCGGTGCACCAAGAAGCGAATGACCAAACGGCGCTGGCTTTTTTGTATGTCCACAAACTCATGCTTAACTATCTGTTTGGCGACATCAATGCGGCACTCGCGTGCGCCAAACAAGTTGAAGTCTATGCTGGCGCCATTACCGCGATGTTTCACGATACGATCTATCATTTTTATGCGGCGCTATCGATCTGTTCTGCTTGGCCCAACTTAAGCCAACTACAACAAAGTGAACTCGTATCCAAGCTTGCGCAACACCGGGAAAAGCTACGCGTCTGGGCCGATAATTGCCCGATCAATCACCAGCACAAACATTTTTTGCTGGAGGCAGAATGGCATCGACTTAATGGCGAAGAGGCTCTAGCGCGCAATGCCTACAAACGTGCCATTGAGTTAGCGCAAGACAACGAGTTTTTGCCTGAAGAAGCGCTCGCCTACGAATTGGCCGCCAAATTCTGGAACGGCTTGGGTGAGACAAAATTTGGCGAACTATACGCGCGCCATGCTCACCACCGCTATCAACTTTGGGGCGCACTCGCCAAGGTGCAGCAATTGGAACAAGAACTGCCCGTGCTCACCTTGAAGCAGAGTGGCTCCGTGGGGGACACCATTTCTAAAACAATATCCTATACATTTACCAAGAACCTAGGCGACTCGCTGGATATTCTCTCCATTATGAAGGCATCCCAAGCGGTGGCCGGAGAAATCATTCTCGATTCTTTGTTAAAAAAGATCATGGCAATTGTGATCGAAAATGCTGGAGCCCAGCGGGGTGTTTTGTTTCTCCAACATGATAAGCAATGGCAGATCGTAGCGGATACCTCAATCGGTCAAGACGCTGTCATTTTAACGCGTCCGATCGACCTGGAAAGTGAAGACGTGCACCAGCTAGTTCCCCGATCTGTCATTGAGTACGTCGCGCGAACTCAAGAAAATATTGTCCTTGTCGATGCCGGCAATGACGAAGTATTTGGGCATGGATCCTACATTATTAAACGCCAAGTAAAATCTTTACTGTGCATGCCGATTATCCATCAACATAAAATCAATGGTGTTCTGTATCTTGAAAATAATCTGACGACGGGCGCCTTTACCGAACAACGAATCGAAATGTTGAGCTTGCTCTCATCTTGGATGTCTATCTCGATCGACAATGCCCAACTTTATCAGGCGCAGCAGTCATCAAACGAAAATCTGGAGCACCTGGTCGAGCAACGTACCCAAGAATTATCTGCTGCGCTTAAAGATATCGAGAAACAAGGGCAAAAGTTGTATGAGTTAGCCATGAAAGATCAGCTAACGAAACTTTACAACCGTCACTATTTATTAGAAATTGCGGCAAAAAAAATTAGGGAGGCGGAACGTTTTGACGCATCCCTTAGCATGATCGTCATCGACATCGATCACTTTAAGAAACTCAACGATACGCATGGGCATCAAGTAGGTGATCAAATCTTGGCAAATGTGGCCGAATTTCTAATGTCGGCGATGCGGTCCTCCGACGTGGCAGCCCGTTTTGGTGGTGAAGAGTTTGTACTCTTACTTTCGCATTGTTCCCTTGCTGAAGCGAAGGAAAAAGCCGAAGATCTACGGGAAAAAATCCAGCAGCTACAACCGAGCGGTTTCCAAGTAACGGCGAGTTTCGGTGTCAGCGCCCTGGAGTTGATTTCTGGCGAGGCCAGTTTTGACACACTCTTTAAATTGGCTGACGATGCCCTGTATCAAGCCAAGGATGAAGGCCGGAATCGAGTGATTATCGCTACAGGCTGTGCCCAAGATAAAAGGACAAATGAATAAGCTCGGGGAAAGTTCATCTAGAAAATCTCAATTAAACGTCCCTTTTACTGAACCTGCATGCAAGGAAACAAATGCTGAAGCTAATTGTTTTTAGCGCAGCATGCCATTTTTCCGCCAATAAGTTGACGAATCACAAGAAGTTTTCCGATTGATTGTTGAGAGAAAAAAACAGTAGGTAAAATTGTGCCATTGCGAGTTTGATACCGCTTGCTGCTAAAAATGCATCTTGGCGGTCGTAAAACACTCCTCTCAACGTGCGCACACTGTACCCGCTAGAGAGTGCGAATAAACACCCAGAAACGAATTAATTGCTAAGCCCATGAATACCTTGCCCGACATAGAATTTTCTGAAGAACTGATACGCCGCTTTGATAAGCTAGGCCCACGCTACACCTCGTATCCGACCGCAGACCGCTTCCATCCGGAATTCACCGAGCAAACTTACATCCAGTATTTGGAACAGCGCGCCACAGGAACGGATAAAAATCCGCCGCTGTCGATTTATATCCATGTGCCATTTTGTGAGTCACTCTGCTACTTTTGCGCCTGCAACAAGATCATTACCAAAGACCACAGCCGCACCACGGAATACTTACGTTACCTCGCCAAAGAGATGGCACTGGTGGCCGCCAAAATCGGCCCGGACCGGCGCACGGCGCAGCTGCATTTTGGTGGCGGTACACCGACCTTTTTGAGCTCTGCTGAATTACGTGAAGTGATGGCGCTGATACGCAGCCATTTCGAACTCTTGCCTGATGCAGAACTCGGCATAGAGATCGACCCACGCACTGTAAGCGATGACACCCTGGAATTACTCGCCGAGCTGGGTTTTAACCGCACCAGTTTTGGCGTACAAGATTTTGACCCGGCGGTGCAGAAAGCGGTGAACCGTATCCAGCCGTATGAAATGGTGGAGAAGGCCGTGACTGCCAGCCGCAAGGCGGGTTTTGTATCGATCAATGCCGACCTGATTTATGGCTTGCCCAAGCAATCGCTGGCAAGTTTTAACCGCACATTAGATAGCGTGATCGAGCTATCACCAGACCGCATCGCGCTATACAACTACGCGCATCTGCCGAGCCGCTTTAAGGCGCAAGGCCAGATTATAGAAAGCGAACTTCCTAGCGCTGAAGAGCGTCTGCAAATATTTTTAATGTCAGTGCGCAGGCTGCTCGATGCTGGGTATATCTATATCGGGCTGGATCATTTCTCCAAGCCGGATGACGAACTGAATAAGGCGCGCCTGGATAAAAGTCTGCATAGAAATTTCCAAGGTTACACCACCCGCGCTGATTGTGACCTGATCGGTTTCGGCGTCTCCGCCATCGGAAAAGTGGGGCATTCATACAGCCAATCCGTTCGCACCATCAAGGCCTATTACGAACATCTGGATGCGGATCAGCTGCCGATCGAAAAAGGCTTTTCCTTGACCGATGATGACGTCTTGCGCCGTCAGGTAATCATGGAACTGATGTGCAGCGGACCGGTGGATTTTGCGGCGATCAACCGCACCCATGGCATCGATTTTCTCAGCTATTTTGCCGCCGAACTAGCGCAGTTGCAGCAATACGAAGAGGCCGAACTGATCAAGGTCGATCAGCACAGCATACAAGTTACGCCCAAAGGCAGGATGTTTGTGCGCGCCGTGGGCATGGTGTTTGATAAATTCCTGGCGCTGCAAACGGGTGCGAAGTATTCTAAATTGATTTGATACTCTGCAGTTTTGGTATTGACTCAACGTTCAACATGAGCGGCACCCACCGGCTTGCCGGTGGGTGCCCGCTCGATGGCAGAGTTAGGTTTTTCGCCACGTAAAAGTAGGACAATCACGAAGGCTATGCTCAGCAAAATGACAAGGGGCGCGACCCAGTTTCGAACGATACGAAAAGGCAACTCACCATGCTTCACCCTCTCCCATTCGGCCTTTAGAACCTGAGGTGCAAAATCAGCCGCCACCTCGACGGCCGCAAGGACCTCTTCGGTCTTAGCCATTCCATGAATCGCCATTTGTTGTTTTTCCACGGCCACCTTCATCAGGCGCAATAGCTCGATATGGTTAGTCTCATTTTGATTCAGACGAAACTGAATTCGATACCGCATCTCGGCTACGTCCTGTCTGAGCTTGCTGATTGCCTCCTCGGTAAATGAAAACGGCCCCGCTGGCTTATCATCAAGCCGAGACTGATTGTGCTCCTGCGTAGCTCGTGCAAAAGCACGAATCGCAGTAAAGAATGTAGCCAAATCGCTCCGAAGGCCGTCGATCCAGGCTTGCCTGAACTCTGAAGTCTTCTGTTCCTTATTCAGGGTAAGACTCACAAACGAAATTGCCGCCGCGATAAGCGCCGCAAGTACGGTTGCAAGTGGAGCAAGTTCGAGTCCCATGGAAATCCTAACGTGATTTAATTTTCAATTTGCAATGATACCCGACAACGAAAAAATAACTCGTCAGTTTCTTTGCTCTGGAAACCCTTATGGCATCTAGTCAAAATTGCTTATACCCCAAGGTGCCAGTGATAAGGAAATCGCGAAACAGTGCACAAAGCTGAGATTTTTCTTTACCAGAAAAATTGCCATTTGTATCGACAGACAATAGCCACCGCAATCCGGGTAGTCACGTTTCCCGAGAGCGTCACTCGTACTTTTGTTGATGCGACAGATAGACAGACAACGACGAACACTAGCTGTTTTGGTTGAGATTTAATGGCTACCTTCGGATAAGAACAGTCGGCTACTTTAATGAAAATACGCACGATTATCCGCGAACTCCATAAATGCCGTATTGCTCGTTGTCGAACAATACGGCATTCTTAGTTAGCCTTTAGTTAGTCGCCGATATCGTCTTCTCGACTTTGCCATTTTCATCGAGCATCTGGATTTCTGCTTTGCCTGCTGCGCTGACCAGCAACATCATCCGCAACTTACCTTTCGCGTCATTCAACAATAATGCGGAACCTTTGCTGCCGGTTGTTCCAAGATAGACGCGGTTGTTTGAAAGGCGGTTTTCATCAGAGAGTTTTTTCCAATACGCTTCTTGCTCCGCTTCTGGTAATTTATTCGCTTCTTCGGAAAATTTTGTCATGTCATTCATCGATGTTATTTTGTAGTTGGGTACATCGTTGATACGCACCGAGGTTGACTGATGATTTTCGCTATCGTTATTCAGCAATTGCAGCGCTTGGTCCTGGCGGAAGCGGTCGAAGGTCAGCGAGAGGCCGGAACTAATTTTTCCATCGGCACTGATGCTGCCTTTTTGTATCAGACCACCGTTTTCGGTGCCTTCTTCATTGACGAAAAGCATACCGGCAAAGGATTTTCGGTCTGGTCGTGGATGTTCTTTGCCTTGACGGAAATCGCCGGGAAATTGCGCCCGGTTTGAGATGACAATGCGCTTGGTGCCATCTGGTTCAACGATGTTGATGCGCCCGACGGTGATCTCGTCGAAATGCGCGTGATTTGCTGGTTCCTTGGCGCCAGTCAATGCAATAACTGCGGCCAAAGCGGCTGCCATGCTGGTTGCGCCTGCGAAGAAAGTTTTCATTTGTGACATGGTTTTACCTTTTTTAGTTAAAGAAATACCCAGGCTTCATTCCTGAAGCTTTTTTCATTTGTTCGGATTATCTAGCTCCTAAATACGCATAATTTCTGAACTATGCGTGGAGCTTATGGTTGCCGGATGGGGTTGCGCTTAGTGCACCTGCAGCTTGCGTAAGCGCCATTCAATAAAGAAGCCTGCTACCCCACAGAACATAAATAATGCGCCAAGAAATTGCAAAATCTTGTTTCCTAGTGAGTGTGCATATTTTGTATCAATCAGTTGAAACTTACGACGCCCATTGCCCTCTGCTTGAAAAAATACCGTGCCTTTATTCTCCCAAGTTTCTATCGTGACGAGGCGTACACGGCTCGTTTCAAACTCAGAAAGTAGCTTGTTGAGTTCTTCATGAGTAATAATCTTTGCGTCTTCCTTCATTCCTAGTATCGTGTGATATTGCCTGAAGATATCTTCGGATTCGTTATTCAGAATGACACCTTGCGATTCGTACTTATACTGAAAGTTAGAAAATAAAAGGCCGTCATTTGCCGCGAGCATCAGTGCAAAGCCAAAGGCGCAGGCGGCCGCTGATCCGATGAGCCATTTCTTGACATTGTGGACACGGGTGACAACCGCAACATTGATGAAGTTGGCGACCTCGGGTATTTGCTTCAAGGCCCCATTCAATATGTTCTTATCGATATCTTTCAAGAAATCCTTGGCATCCATCTCCAAAGTTTTAATAATCGACTGGAACATTTCAGCTGACGGAACCGATTTATCATTTTCCAATTTTGACAAATACGATTGCTCTATCCCTATCGCCTCGGCCAATTGCGGTTGGGTCATATTTTTCTCGTTACGAATCTGCTTTAGTTTTTCACCGAAATTCATGGACTTGTCTCCTTAGTCATTACATCAGTTTGCTCAAACATCGCAAGTCAAAACGCCCTGCTTGAATCGTATTCTTTGGTATTCATGTAGAAATTGGAAGGTGAATATACTTGAATATCCACGAATATTCGAAATCCACATGCGTGAAATGAAAAAAAGGGAGATCTTTGTCTCCCTTTTTTATTAAATGCTAGAAAAATCAAAGCAAGGATCGATCAAATCATTCAAATCAAAGTGCAGTCCGTAAAGAAAACAATTCAGGAAATAACACCACATCCAACATCTTGCGCAGATAACTTACCCCGGCCGTGCCGCCGGTGCCGGTCTTGAAACCAATGATGCGCTCGACCGTGGTGACGTGGCGGAAGCGCCAGTTCCTGAACGCGGTTTCCATGTCGACCAGTTTTTCTGCCAGCTCATAGAATGCCCAGTTTTCTTCCGGCGCTTGATACACCTTGAGCCAGGCGGCCTTGACCGATTCGTTGGCGACCACGCCTTGGGTCCAATCTTGGCTGAGTCTGTCTGCATCGATGGCGAAACCGCCATTGGCGAGTAGCCGGATGGCTTCGTCATAAATCGATGGGGATTTTAGCGCTGCGTCCAGACTGGCATGCGCTTCCGGCGTCTTTTCATGGACGTTGAGCATGGCGGCATTTTTGTTCCCGAGTAAAAATTCCAGCTCGCGGTATTGGTGCGATTGGAAGCCTGATGAATTACCCAAATAAGGGCGGATCGCGGTGTATTCGCTAGGTGTCATGGTAGCCAGGACATCCCATGCATGCACCAGTTGATCCATGATGCGCGCCACGCGTGACAGCATCTTGAAGGCGGGCGGTAAATTACCCAGTTGCATTTGCTGACGCACAGCATGTAACTCATGCAGCATCAGTTTGATCCAGAGTTCGCTGGTTTGATGCTGGATGATGAACAGCATTTCATTGTGATTCGGCGAGAGCGGATGCTGGGCTGAGAGAATCTGGTTCAGTCCCAAGTAATCGCCGTAGCTCATGTCGTCGCTGAAATCCATTTTTGCGCCGTGCCAGGAAGCTGGGCATTTGCCTGTGTTGTTGTTTTCGTTTGTCATGATGTAATGAATATAAATTGAGATCGATTGTAGGGTGCGCCATGCGCACCGGCGCTAACATGGATAAATCAGGTCACAGCATTTCGTTCGGCATTCAAAGAATAATCTTGATTATCAAGAATCTCGCGCACGCCATCGACCGCATCCCAGACATCCACAAATTGCGTGTACAGAGGCGTGAAGCCAAAACGCATGATTGCCGGTTCACGGTAATCGCCAATGATGCCGCGCGCTATCAGCGCCTGCATGACGGCATATGCGTGCGGATGCGTGAAGCTGGCCTGGCTGCCGCGCTGTGCGTGTTCGCGCGGCGTGACTAATTGCAGCGGATGCTTGTGGCAACGACTTTCAACTAGCGCGATAAACAGGTCCGTCAGCGCTAAAGATTTTTTGCGGATGGCGTTCATTTTGGTTTGGGCGAACACCTGAAGACCTGATTCCACCATCGCCAGCGATACGATAGGCTGCGTGCCACACAGTGCACGGCGTATCCCGGCCGTGGCATCAAAACTCGGCTGCATGGCGAACGGGTTTGTATGCCCCCACCAACCGGTTAAGGGGTGATTGAACGCAGCCTGATGATGTTGCGGCACCCAGATAAAAGCCGGTGCGCCCGGGCCGCCATTGAGATATTTATAGGTGCAACCCACGGCAAAATCTGCCTTGGCCTGATGTAAATCTACTGGTACGGCGCCTGCTGAATGCGCTAGATCCCACAGCACCAAGGCACCCCGGCTATGCGCGTGTGCGGTGATGGCGGCCATGTCATGCAAGTAGCCAGTGCGGTAGTTGACATGAGTCAGCATGACCAGCGCAGTCTCGCTATTGATGGCGCTGCTTAACTCTTCCGGCGTATCGACCAGGTGCAGGCGATAGCCTTGGTCGAGCCAGCGCGTCAGGCCTTCTGCCATGTAAATATCGGTGGGGAAATTACTACTCTCAGTGACGATGACTCTGCGCTGAGCATGTTGCGCCTGCATCTGCAAGGCCGCCGCAATCGCCTTAAACAGATTGATCGAGGTTGAATCCGTCACCACCACTTCATCCGGATTCGCACCGATCAGTGGCGCGAGGAGATTGCCCAGACGCGAAGGCAGATCAAACCAGCCAGCCTTGTTCCAGCTCTTGATTAAGTCTGTTCCCCATTCTTGTGCGATGACTTGCTGCGCACGCAGCATCGATGCTTTGGGCATGGCACCGAGGGAATTGCCATCGAGGTAAATCACGCCATCCGGCAGGGAAAACTGCTGGCGTAGCGGGGCTAAAGGATCTTCTTGATCCATTTTTACAGCGCTGTTGCGGTCAATATTGAACATAGTATTTATATTAAAGTGAACGAAGGATGGCGCGCACCGGACTGGCATCGAGCCCGGCAAGTTTTAAGGGCAGGGCGATCAACTCATAATCACCTTGTGCAATTTCATCGAGCACGATGCCTTCTAAAATCGCCATCTGATGTTTTTTGACGGTGAGGTGGCAATCCAGGGTTTTGGATTCTTGCGGATCCAGCGAGGGGCTGTCGATACCGACCAGGCGTACACCGTGCTGCGCGAGTAAATTGATGGTGGCCGGATGGATGCTGGGGAAGTCTGTATCCCATCGCATCTGCGGCGCAGTCTGGTAAGTGCGCAACAACACGCGCGGCGGTGTGCCGGCCAATTGTGCGGCAATGTGTTGTGGCTCAACCTGGCTGACGCCGATACAGTGCAGCACACGGCAAGCACCGATATAGGTTTGCAAATCAACTTCATCGATAGACTTGCCATCGGCATCGTAATGCGAAGGTGCATCGCAATGCGCGCCGGTGTGGGTAGACATGGTGATCTTGCTGACCTTGACCGGGCAGCCTTCGGCAATCTGCCAGGTGGTTTCCGCTGAATATTCACTATCGCCCGGCCAGACCGGTATGCCTGTGGCAATCGCCGGTGAAATATCCCAGAAGCCTGTTTTAGTTGCGACCATGTGTTAACTCCATAACTAAAAGTGAAGAGTATTTTATGCTGAAATGCTTGGCGTATTCTTGCAAATTGCGGTGAATAATAGATAATTTTTAGAATATACTGCGACTAATATCTTAATAATTGATGGGAAATTCGATATGCAATTAGACGCTACCGATTTGAAAATATTGCAATACCTGCAAGCCGATGGCCGCATCAGCAACCAGGAACTCGCAGATAAAGTGTTTTTGTCGCCATCATCCTGCCTACGCCGCGTGCGCATACTCGAAGAAAGCGGTGTCATCAAACACTATAGTGCGGTTTTGGATACAACGGTACTCGGATTAGAGGTCGATGCTTTTGTGCAAGTGACGATGCGCCGCGATGTCGAAAAATGGCACGAATATTTCACGCTGGCGTTGCAAAGCTGGCCGGAAGTGGTCGGGTCTTACATCATCACTGGCGACGCCAATTATCTACTGCGGGTTAGGGCGCGCAACCTGAAACATTATTCTTCGTTTGTGTTGGAGCGTTTGTACAAGGCCACCGGCGTCTTGGATATACGGTCGAATATAGTATTGCAAACAATCAAGGAAAGTAGCGAGATTGCTCCGGCTTTATTAGTCACAGAATAATTGCTCGAAGGTCTTTGTGCACAACCAGCGTAAGCGCTAACCGTAGCTTAAAAGTAGTTCAAAATCAGGTGTGGTAGTCGACTTATGTGAGATGGAAGTATATTCTGAACGTACTTGGTTTAATACGCTGAAAAATCGAAGGGTTGACTAGATTATGATACGTGTTGCGATTTGTGATGATCACCAGATTGTGCGGGCCGGATTCAAGCAGATCCTTGCGGATGTGAGCGATATTGAAGTCGTGGCAGAGGCAGCAACTGGTCGTGAGGCTTTCGACCTTGCGCGACAAAATAGTTGCGATGTTTTATTGCTCGATATTTCTATGCCCGACCAGAATGGCGTCGACACTTTGCGCGCAATAAGGCAAGGCCAACCCGAGTTGCCTATACTTATTTTGAGTGGGTATCCAGCGCAACAATATGCGCTCAATATGTTCAAGATAGGAGCGAACGGTTACCTCAATAAAGAATGTGAAGCAGAAGAATTGATCAAGGCGATACGCACCGTTTTTCAGGGGCGACGCTATGTGAGTGAATCAGTTGGTGAAATATTGGCACAAGGTTTCGATCGTGATGCCGTCGCCGCTATCCATACCGAATTATCTGACCGCGAATTTCAGGTATTTCTCCGACTGGCTAAAGGTGAAACGGTTTCTGCTATAGCCGAGGGACTGTCGCTCAGCGTAAAAACAATCAGCACTTATCGTACCCGTGTGATGGAAAAAATGGGACTGCAATCCAATAGTGATTTGACTTACTACGCCTTGAAAAACAATTTACTAACGTAGTTTTAGTGGTTTCAAATCTGCATTCAATATGCTTTTGCCTTTACACAATCAATCAATTCACTGAATTCACGCGATTTGTCGAAAAAATCGATAGCACCTAAAGCAAGGCAACGGGCTTTTAACGCAGGGCTAGGATAATTGCTAAAGACAATACGCAGGCCATAGGTAACTTGATCTTTTTGTAGCGCCTCGAGTATCGCCAAACCATTTCCGTCGCGCAAGCCAATATCGACAATCGCCATGTCCCATTCTATCGTGCGCAATTGCTGCAACGCCTCACGCTGGCCATCTGCAAAGCCGACCACCTTAATGTTGGCGTAAGATTGCAAAGTCTCAATCAATTGAGACCGGATGCTGGGTGCATCTTCGATGATGAAAATTTTTAACACTTGAGCTCGATTTAGGTCAATTTTTATTGTGTTCGTTACGAAGCCAAATACAACATTTCTTTGAATCGGTTGTGCGCAGTGCGCTTATATTATTCTAAGCTGTACAACAAGAATTCACGATAGGAGTAAGTTGAACTTTGCGTAAGGAAAATCCTACGTAAAATAGCACAAAAGCAGCTTAACTATCCCAAGCGCTTGTTTGATTTTAAAGGGGTTAAGTCTTGAATTCTTTCCAGTGCCATTGCAATACTTTTTTACTAAATTGTTGTTGGCTTCGGAACGCTACACGTGTTGTAATGCTACTTATTTCTCGCCGGATTTCCGGCACTTTATCTGTGTTGGGTCAGAATCTCAAGAGACCGTCGTGAAAAAAACACTTTCCAATTTCCTGCCTTTATATATTCCTATCCTTTTTGTGACTTGCGTTGCGATTTTGCTTGTGAATGGCGTTAGCCTCATCCAGAACCTGCAGTCGCTAAAACAAACGAATAATATGATGCTGCAAACATCGCGCATTATCGATCATCTGCAATACATCAACGTCTTGATCACGGATGCAGAGAGCAGCACTCGTGGTTATTTTATCTCCGGAAATAAAGTCTATCTTGGCCCTTTAAAAACCGTCAAAGGCGAGATAGTTAGGGAATTTGGAGAACTCAGTAATCTATTGCAAGAAAATCCTCAGCAATTGAAAAATCTGTTTCAATTACAGACGCTTTTTAAGAAGAAATTGACCATTTTGGATCAAGCTATTTCTGTTTATGAAGAAGGCGGGCTCAGTGAAATTGTGCAAATCGGAAAGATTGACGATAGCCGCGAAACCATGGATGAAATTCGTTTGCTCATTATCATTTTAGTGCGCGAAGCGCACGATGCTCAGACGGCCCGGGATGCGAGGTTTTATGATGAATACCAGAAGGCGGTATTTTTGGGAATCGCCATCAATGCCGTGGCAATTCTCGTCCTGATTCTCCTGTATAGCCTCAATCGAAGAAATTTTCTGGATAGACTGAAGAGTGAGACTGCCTTATATAATCTCAATGAAAATCTGGAAGCGACGGTATCAGCACGTACCGCCCAGCTAACTATTCTTTCGCGCCACTTAATTAGCGTGGCAGAAGAAGAAAAAGTAAAACTCGCGCGTGAATTGCATGATGAAATGGGCGCGAGTTTGACAGCGATTAATATGGATATGGTCTCTGTTTCAGAAAAAATAAAAGGCCTAGACGCCAATCTCGCCAGTCGAATTCAAAGAGCGCGGGAAACACTCCTTAATGCCATTGATTTGAAGCGTCGAATTATCGAAAATCTACGCCCAAGCATGTTGGATAATCTGGGTTTATCTGCATCGATAAGAAGTCATTGCGAAAATTTTTCGCATCTCTCTGGCGTGCATTGCGAGGTAGATATTGAGGAGGACTTTGATAAACTTGATCCATTGCTGATGATAGCTATTTTCAGAATTACCCAGGAATCATTGACCAATATTGCTAAATATGCCAAGGCGACGAAGGTAATCGTTAGCCTAAAAAGAGAAGCTACTAATTTGCGCTTACAAATTACGGATGATGGGGTTGGTATCCCAATTGATGCTGTGAACAAAACCAGATCATTTGGCTTGGTTGGTATGCGTGAACGCGCCTTATTACTAGGCGGCACGTTCAGCGTAGCGGTAAGTGCAAATAAGCGCGGCACTATTGTTGCCGCGCTTATTCCTTGCGTTTCTTCACATGGTGATGAAGTTATGGAAAATAGCTGATTTGCTCGATTTTGACCTAGTTCGGAAACATTTTTCGAGCACCTTTTAAAAACAAATGATCGTATTCATTCTTTGCCACTTTATAACATTCACCGGCAATGGATTCCAAACCTAGCCTGTCGAGTACGGTAATTTTGCCACGTGTGCATTGAAGAATGCCTTCATCTTGTAGCTTACCTACTGCTTCTGTCACACTTTCACGCCTTACCCCCAGCATATTGGCGATTAATTCCTGGGTGGTTTTCAAAATATTGCTGGGCAGGCGATCCAACCTATCCAAGAGCCAGCGGCATAGTTTTTGATCGATGCTGTAATGGTGTCCGCAAACCGCGCTTTGTGCCATGTGCGCAAGACGGGCTTGGGTATACCGTAATAACAAACTCTGAAGTTCGCCGCCACGATTAAAAATTTCCTTAAGTTTGCTGAGTTTTAAACGGTAGCCTAGACCCGCATTTTGCACCACTGGCGTACCCAATAAGGAGTCGCCAAAAACGAGCGTGATACCTAACATACCTTCGTGACCTATCACCGCTAATTCAGTGGTCGCGCCATCTTCCATGACATACAGCAAAGAGATAATGGCGCTGGTTGGAAAATAAACATAGTTGAGGGGGCGACCAAACTCATAAAGATCTTTTTCCGTCGACATCTCTTGCAATTCCAAATGTGGCAGTAATTCGGCTAGCTCATTTTTTGGTAAGGCCGCGAGAAGATCATTTTGTTCCGGACCATCCTGATCCTGTCGCATGGTACGAGTATTGATTAGTTCGTTGATTAATTCGCCCGGAAAGTTTTTCTGAATACTGTCTTGCAAGCGTGGCATGCTTGACATTATTGAAGCTTGATTTGATGTGGTGTGATTCATATATCCTCGCCGTTTGATGTTGAGCAATCGTTGTGAGTAGACTTACTAATTGCAGTCGTCTGCTATGGCACGCTAACTACCGACGATACCGCTGAACGATGCTTTAAAACAGACCATGTCCATAAAGGATCGGGTCTATGGTTTCTACTTTAGTGGCCGGTGATGAAGTTGACCATAGGATCATCCGTCGTGAAAATGTACGACTGGTACAGGGTGATAAGTAGGTATTTTCCTACAGAGATTTGAAACGGCGAGCTCAATTAGGTGTAAGCAGATGTATTCTCTTACGTCAATACCGCCGGTGTCGAGATACGCTTTAAGATCGTCTTGTAAACCTTGAAGGAAACTAATAAGGCTGTGGCCAGATTGCTGGCATTTAAGAGAAATTTATAAATCGACGCATAGACTAATCCGAGAAATTGGCCGGTGGTAAATCACCCTCTTTTCTTGCGTTGGCCATGGCTAGATTGATGCGTGTGAGTAAGTGATTTTTTTCACTATCAAGTTTCATCGCGAAATGATTACTGACCGTTGAAACAGGTTTAGGCAAAACGCACAGCGGCACCGCTAGATTGTTTTTTTGATTTGGAAAATTTGCTGTAAAGGTGCGGCTAATAATACTTTCCATTTCTCTGACGCTATCGGTAGATCCATACCAAACCAGGGCATCCATGCGGCCTGCCATGAGTTTTTGTAAGCGAGAAATTCCGGCACCCGTATCATTTTCCAGCTTAAAAAGAATATTGGCCTGCTGATCGAACTGCTCACCGGCGCTGGTGCCAAGCACCACTCCAAGAGTCTTTCCTTTGAGATCGGCCAGCGTATCGAATTGAAATTTGGCATCGCATCGTGTGATCAGCCAATTGCGGCTCATGTTGATAGGATCTGAAAATGCAAATTTTTTTGCCCGTTCTGTGGTGATCGACATACCTAATAAAATGCCATCGCCTTGAAGTGCATTATCCATCGCTCTTTTCCACGGCACCCTGCGCACATCAAACTTGGCAGGTAAATATTTTCCGATAATGTTTAATAGCGAGACAGTGTCTTTGTGTAAAGGAAGTGGTTTTCCATCATTGTCAAATTCTTCGATGGTATAAATTCGGATAATTTCTTGAGAAAAACACGCAGCGCTTAACAAAGTGCATGTCAAGAATAGAGATAGACGAAGCAACGAATGGAGCAACGAAAGGAGCAACGAACGGAGCAATAAGCGACTGATTTTCATCTTGCTGAGCCCTACATAGGTATCCTTATTGTAGCAAAGGCTTAGAAAAGTGCAGGATCTATTAGGTCTTTTTCGTTTTCGGCATGAACCAAGGTGCGCATAGGTTGCCCATATCAATGGCCCTGAAAAAATTTCCGTAGTTACATTCAGAAACCAAATTTAGTTTGAGCAAAAACGCCAAGCTCAAAAAATCACGATATACTCCACGCTTTATTAATAAAAGAGCATTTATTGGAGAAGGTATGAAGCACATTGTACAAGGCAGCCAAATCGGCAAATTTACCCAATTGATGTTGGCCTCACTTGCGCTTGCCGGTAGCTCGGCGCTAGCGGCAAGCATAGAGACCGGTGCCATTGAAAAATGTAGCCGTAACTTAGGTACGCTGGCGGTGGTCGAGCCACAGAGTTCGACGCTGACTTACCTCGGGCACTATAAGTTGGGCTCGCCTTCTATTATGTTGCGCATGATTGCCCAGGAATCTGGTTGTTTTACTGTGGTGGAACGTGGTGTTGCCATGCAGAATTTGCAGCAAGAACGTGCCCTGGCAGCAGGCGGACAAATGCAAGAGGGCTCGAACATTGGCGGTGGCCAGCTGCAGGCGGCGGATTTTGTAATGACGCCAACCATACAATTTTCCGATGATACCGGTGGCGTCGGTGGTGCGATTGGTGGCCTGCTTGGCCGTTTGCCCGGTGGCCTCGGTGCGCTGGGTGGTCTGGCTGGTGGCGTTAAATTCAAAGAAGCGGAAACGACCTTGTTGCTGGCCGATGTACGCTCAGGTATACAAGTTGCCAGCGCTGAAGGCCAGGCGACTAAAATGAATTTTAGTCTGGGCGGCTGGGGTTGGGGCGGCTTGGGTTGGGCTAGCGGCGGTGGTTACAACAAGACACCGGAAGGCAAGTTAATCGCTGCCAGCCTATTGGATAATTTCAATAAAATTGCCAAGACTATCCGCGACAAGCCGCAACTCATCCAGGCCACCTCTGCCTCTTCAAAACGCAATGCAGCCGGCTCTATCCGTGCCACCACTCCTGGCGAAGCACCATCGGCGAATAATAGTAATAACTACAATCCGCCAGCGTCCTCAAATAACGACAGTGCGGCACCAGGCCTGGGCGGTATGTATGCGGTGAAATTTACCGGTGATGATACGGGTACGGTCAATGTCATGGTGAATAGCAGCGGTACCGTGACTGGTATGGGTGTATCGACTAAACACAAAACCAACTTTACGGTGTCTGGCACCATCAGCCAGATCGGCGAATTTATTTTGACGGGTGCCGGCAAGGCAGGCGCAGCCCAATTCATGGGCAACATCGATGCACAAAGTGGTGCAGTGATGGGGATGTGGCAGTGGGGCGGTAACTCACCATCGCAAGGTACCTTCAGCGGCCAGAAGCTGTAATTTAATTTTCCTTCAGACGGATGGAAGCAAGGCGAATCGCTTTGCTTCCATTTTTTTTTGCGGCCGCTAATAAATAGTTAGTAGGTCGGAAAAGCGTAGCGCCTTCCGACATCTACCGTAAA
>JAZJYB010000077.1:0-8628 GCA_040390685.1 Pseudomonadota bacterium
AATTCCTCAATAAGTAATAAAGTAAATCGTGTGTCGCCATTATAATGGAAAGTCTTCCAGCGCTCATGGGACGACGATGTAGGCTTTTCATTCATGATTTTTCTATACTCCTGGGATGTATTTTTATGCAGGGCAACGTAGTCTTAGCGTGACCAAGCAATTAAAGTAAAATAAGCGGGAGTATATTTTTATTTTTGAGGAAATTTCTTGATCTGTGTCACGAGCAAAATTGCGTCTTGCTTGGCTTGCAGACCATTTGGCCGTAATCCGCCATGATTTCCACGCTAGTGTAGCGTCCATGGTTAAATGGCAAATGTTTTAGGATCTGATTTATTCTGCCGTCGCCTTGAATAAGGATGAGCAGTTTTAATGTAGCCCATTTTTTAATTCACCTTTCATTTGCATCGAAGCCAAAGTGTTTGGTCACCTATTTCTTAATCTCAACTATGTCTTCTGTTAATTCAAAACGCCTTGTTCAAGTGGATGCTCTGCGCGGCTTGGCTGCACTTGCAGTGGTGCTGTTTCATTACACCACGCGATTTGCCGAGTTATTTGGCGCTGAGGCTAAGCCATCGCTGTCTTTTCCCGCCGGACATTATGGAGTTAACCTTTTCTTTATCATTAGCGGTTTCGTTATTTTCATGACGCTAGAAAAAACAACGAAGCCGATGGATTTTATCGTGTCAAGATTTAGCCGCCTTTTTCCAGCGTATTGGGTCGCTATTTTTCTCACTTTTTCCATTTGTCATGCGCTAGGATTGCCAGGCAAGCTTGTCGCCATCGCTCCAGCGCTCGCTAATATGATGATGGTGCACGGATTTTTTGGTGTCCCCAATGTAGATGGCGTGTATTGGACACTGGAAGTTGAATTACTGTTTTATTGCGGGATGTTCACGCTTTATTTATTGAAGGGTTTGCATCGATTGAACTATGTTTTGTCTGGGCTATTACTTTTTAGAGTGATCTATTTCGTGCTGGAACATCAGTTTGCCATTGACCTGCCATGGATAGTGTTTCGGCTCTTGATTTTGAAATTTATTCCCTGGTTTTCCTTAGGCATCTCGATTTATGTTGCAGTCCACCACGGCGGTCCGGGTGAGCGGCGGAAATCAGTTCTAACGTCATTATTGGCGGTCGGTACGCTTTACTTGTGTGAATCAGCGTTTGTCGCCGGTTTGGCTATTGTGCTGTCCATTGCCGTATATTTTGCTGCGCAAAATCGTTTTAAGTTACTTCAATTTAAGCCGGTAGTTTGGTTGGGCACAATATCTTACCCACTGTATTTATTGCATGAAAACATAGGTTGGTCATTGATGTTGCAGTTGCAAAAATTTGGTTTATCGATGGATGTCACGATCTTGCTTACCCTTTGCATCAGCTTGGCTTTGGCTGCTGCTGTGACATATTGGGTGGAGCAACCAGCGATGCGATGGATACGGTCTACTTATAAAAATCGCGCTCGAGTGTTGGCAGCATAGTGGAAGCGAGTATGAGTACCGGATTAATACGGCGAGTGTTGCTTGGCGTGGCGTTAGTGTTACTGGTCATTTTTCTTGCACGCTTTACCGGGCTTGGCAAAGTCTCTGAGAAAACCAAGCTCTCTTTGAAACTGGAGAAAATTATCCAGGTAGATAGCGAAGCCACTCTTTCATGTGCAAAGCTGGCCGCGCAAAAACCGCTAGTAATTCTCGCCCTTGGGCAATCCAACGCGGCAAATCATGGAGCGCGTGGGATTGATACCGATGTGCCGGTGGCCTTGATAGCCGGTGGAAAGTGCATCATGGCGGTCGACCCCTTGCCCGGTGCTACCGGCCTTGGTGGAAGTATTTGGTATCGCTTGCCACGGCATTTTGCCGAACTAGAACCGCGGCGAGCTATTGTGATGGCGGTACTCGCGGTCGACGCTACTTCGATCAACGAATGGACAAATCAGAAGAGTCTTTTGCGCGAGCGTTTGTCGCAACAGCTCAAATCCATGCAGACACTCGGCTTGGCACCAAGATTTATCTTGTGGCAACAGGGCGAAGCCGATGCGATTGCTGGAACCAGTCGGGAAGACTATTCCGCAGGCTTAGATCAATTAGCCGGTATTCTGGACCAGGAAAAAATTGCTGCACCGATCGTCCTTGCCCGTTCCACCGTCTGCCGAACAGAGCCGAATCCGGCGATACGTGCTGCAATTGAGGAGAAAGTTGTGAGCAATCCGCGCTTTAAGCTTGGCCCCGATACTGATTATGATATTCATGAGGGCTTGCGTGTGAAGAAATGCCATTTTTCAACTGAAGGCCTGGATCGGGCAGCGCAATTGTGGGCAGATACCATCGCCGCTCTTGCCGCAAAACCTTGACCGCACAAAATTCCCAATACGCATCGCTTGTAATTTCAAGATGTGAAACGGAAAAAGCCTCTTTGCAAACTGGCTATATTGAGAGATACTGGACTATCGGCTTCGAATCCCTTTATTTCTCGCAGTAAGTGTTACCAACTCTGGTGAAACTTTATGGCTCCTCCGATTTCATATAAAGATAAGCAAATCTTAATCATCGACGATATGCCGGACATGCGCAGTTCTTTGCGTAGTCAAATTTCGTCGCTGGATATCCAGAAGGTGAGTATTGCAGCCAACGTGCGCGATGCGCTTGACCTGATCCGGCAAAAAAATCACGATGTCATTCTTTGCGATTATTTTCTGGGCGCTGGCACTGATGGCCAGCAATTCCTGGAATTTTTGCGTACCACCAATGCTATTGGCAGGGCGACCTTGTTTATTATGGTGACGGCTGAAACGGGCTATGAGAGTGTGATCACTGCCGCAGAATGCATGCCAGATGATTATTTGCTGAAACCATTTACTGCTGAAACTCTGAAGACCCGGCTAGAGAGATTACTGGAAAAAAAGGCCAGGCTGGCCGTCATCGATAAACTGCAAGACAAGGCGGCATGGCTGGAAATCATCACCGCATGCGATGAAATCATCGCTGTCAGGGATAAGTATTTGATCGATGCCTTGCGAATCAAGGGCAATGCGATGGTCATGGCAAAACAATATGAAGCCGCCATCCAATTCTACCAACAGGCCTTGGCGACCCGCGCGATGCCTTGGGCCAGCCTGGGTTTGGCCAAAGCACTCAAAGGCAAAGGCGATGGCGCACAGGCAAAACAGGTCTTGAGCGGACTCATCAGCGCCAGCCCGAACCTGCTTTCGGCCTATGATTTATTGGGGCGTATACATACCGAAGAGGGTGACTCTGAAGAGGCGCTGACGATACTTGATAGCGCCTGCAAGGTGGCACCGAATTCGTTGGCGCGCCAGCGTTCGCTGGCCAGTATCGCCGAAGATGCAGGTCAATTTGAGCGCGTTGAAAAAGCCATGAGCCTGGTCGTGAAAAAGACCAAGAATTCACCACTGAGAGCGTCTAGCGATTACGCCAAGCTCGGTAATGCGCTGACTGAAATGGGGGATATGGCGAAAGCGATTACCGTCATAGAAGAGGCAAAGGCGACCTTTAAAGAAACGGATGATGTCCGGTTGCTGGTGGCTATCGAGGCGGTGGCGCTGCAAAAATCTGGCAAGACGGAACTGGCTCAACAAGCGCTGGAGACGGCCTTGGCGGGCAGTACTGGTGGTTTGCCTGAAGCGACCAATCTTGCCATTGCCAAGGCTTGTCTCGCTAACAATCGGATCGACGATGCCATGGCGATCCTGAAGAACGTGGTGCAGAACAATCCTGAGTCAGGGGCGATCCAGGGCCGTATTTCCCATATTTTGAAAGACCACGGCGGCGCAGATGCAGCTAAAACCTTGATTGAGAAATCGGCCAAAGAGGTCATTGAGTTGAATAATAATGCGATTGTGAAGGCCAAGGCCGGTGAGTTTGCCGAGGCGGCACGGATGCTGAGTGAAGCGGCTGTGCAACTGCCAAATAATTTGCAAATCGTCTCAAACGCGGCGCTTTCTTTACTGGTGGATGTTTTCATGAATGGTGTGGACGCCGCTAAAATAAACGATGCAAAGCTATTCCAGCAGGCCGTAGTCACACAAAACAATCAACATCCAAAACTGCCGGAAATCGCCGCTTTTATGGCGAAAGTTCAAACTAAATATAAGCTAGATATAAGCTAACGAGAAGCTAACGAGAAGCTAATGAGTTTTGCTGAAATTGCCGCGCTGACGATACATGATGTAAAGAATAGTCTGGCGCAACTCGCTGGCCAGGCCGAAGCCAGGGGCGATGCGGCGACCCTGCGGATAGCCCTGAATGCGTCTGAAGCGCTGACACGTTTGCTGGTTTTTTATAAATCTGAAAATAACATTCTACAGTTGGCTGTCGATGCCCACGTGCCAGCCGATCTCATCACTGAACTGGCCACTGAGCTGGTCGCGGAACATAGGGACGTCAGCGCAATTTCAATAATTGTCGATGACACAGCAGCGCCGACACTCTGGCATTACGATAAAACCCTGGTGCGCATGTTGCTGGCAAATGCCATTCACAATGCTCTGCGCTTTGCGCAAACTTGCATCACGATTTCGGCACGTGAAATGGATGGTTTTCTGGAGTTTGAAGTACGCGATGATGGCGCCGGATATCCTGAGAACGTACTCTCCGACGAAGACGGCTCGGCAGCCATAAGTGAACAAGGAACAGGTCTGGGTTTGCTCCTGGCTAAACGTGTCGCGCAGATGCATGAGAATGCCGGGCAATATGGTGAAATCCGCCTATTCAATGATCTTGGCGCGGTATTTGTTTTGCGCTTGCCGAGTTGATGAGGAAAATTTAGCCCTTCTCCCGCGAGCGGGAGAAGGGAGTTAGATCGCTGTTCAGTCAATGAGTTTACGAACGCAATTTGGCAAACGCCGAAGCCATCGCATTGTTAGCCGGCGCAGGTGAATTGCTTTGCTTTGCCTGATGCTGATTGAGGCGTTTGGCATCATCGCGGTTGGCTCTTTGCTCGGGCTGGCTGCCTGGCTGTGGTGCGGTATCGGTCAGGCGCATGGTCAGCGCGATACGCTTGCGTTTCTCGTCCACTTCCAACACTTTTACCTTGACTACCTGTCCCGCTTTCACGACGGTATGCGGGTCTTTGACGAAAGTGTTCGAGAGTGCAGAAATATGTACCAGCCCATCCTGATGCACGCCGATATCGACAAAGGCACCGAAGGCCGCCACGTTGGTGACTACGCCTTCCAGGATCATGTCCGGACGCAGATCGCGGATCTCTTCAACGCCTTCTTTAAAAGTGGCGGTAGTAAATTCCGGACGTGGATCGCGGCCAGGCTTTTCCAACTCTTTTAAAATATCGCTGATGGTCGGAATGCCGAATTTCTCATCCGCATATTTGGCTGGGCTCAGTGATTTCAACAAGCGTTCGTCACCGATAACGCCCTTCACATCCTTCTTGATGTCAGCCAGAATTTTCTCTACCAAAGGGTAAGATTCCGGATGCACTGCCGACGCATCGAGTGGATTATTGCCGCCCATGACGCGCAAGAAGCCGGCGGCTTGTTCAAAGGTCTTATCACCCAAACGCGGTACCGAACGCAGCTCGGCGCGTGATGTAAACATACCTTTGGCATCGCGATAATTGACGATGCTTTGCGCCACGCTACTTGATAGACCTGAGACGCGTGCCAGTAACGGTGCAGAAGCGGTATTTACATCCACGCCTACCGCATTTACGCAGTCTTCCACCACCGCATCGAGTGATCTGGCCAACTGCGATTGACCGACATCGTGCTGATACTGGCCGACGCCGATAGACTTGGGGTCGATCTTCACCAGTTCGGCCAGCGGGTCTTGCAGACGGCGTGCAATCGAGACCGCACCGCGTATCGTCACGTCCAGATCAGGCAATTCTTTCGAGGCGAATTCTGAAGCGGAATACACCGAAGCGCCAGCTTCAGAGACTACGATCTTGGTCAGCTTCAGTTCAGGTTTCATCTTGATCAGATCTTGCGCCAGTTTGTCGGTCTCGCGCGAAGCGGTGCCGTTACCGATCGAGATCAAGGATACATTGTGCTTGGCAGCCATTTGCGCCAATGCATGCAAAGAACCATCCCAGTCATTGCGCGGCTGATGCGGATATATCGTGGTGTAATCGACGACCTTGCCGGTGGCGTCGACCACCGCCACTTTGCAACCAGTGCGCAAACCAGGATCGAGTCCCATGGTGGCGCGCGGGCCGGCCGGCGCGGCCAATAACAGTGCTTTAAGATTCAATGCAAACACATTGATGGCTTCGACTTCCGCCTTCTCACGCAGGTTGCCCATCAGTTCGGTATCGAGGTGCATGAAAACTTTCACGCGCCAGCTCCAGCGCACTGTGTCGGACAGCCACTTGTCAGCAGGGCGGCCTTTATTGCTGACGCCAAAACGCGCCGCGATGCGGCTTTCGCAGGGGTTCAAAGGCGCATCCCACTTCGGTTTTTCTTCTTCGGTATCCAGGCGCAGATTGACCGTTAACATTTCTTCGCGCCGGCCCCTAAATATTGCAAGTGCGCGGTGAGACGGTATCGTACCTAGCGTTTCCGAGTAGGCGAAATAATCGCTGAACTTGGCGCCGGCCTCTTCCTTGCCTGGTACGACGATAGATTCGACGATGCCATGGTCGAGCAAATATTCACGCAGCGCTTGCAGCAGGCTCGCGTCTTCGGCAAAACGTTCCATCAAGATCTGCCGTGCGCCATCCAGCGCCGCCTTGGTATCGGGCACGCCAGGATTGTCACCGTTGTCGGTACTGAAGGCGGGCTTCAGGTAGGCGGTGGCGACTTCTTCCGGATTCAAGTTAGGATCAGTCAGTAAGCCATCGGCCAGCGGCAACAGGCCCGCTTCCACCGCGATCTGTGCCTTGGTGCGACGCTTGGGCTTATACGGCAGATACAGATCTTCCAGACGGGTCTTGTCTTCGGCATGCGTGATCGCATCGAGCAAGACCGGCGTCATTTTATTTTGCTCTTCTATCGACGCGATGATGGCGGCACGACGCGCTTCCAGCTCGCGCAAGTATCGCAAGCGCTCTTCCAGCAAGCGCAACTGGATATCATCGAGCCCACCAGTGGCTTCTTTACGATAGCGCGAAATAAACGGCACGGTCGCACCCTCATCAAGCAAAGCGATGGCGGCGGCAACCTGCACTGGTTTGGCGGCAAGTTCAAGGGCAAGACGTTGTTCTATCGAAGGCAGCATGAAGTGATGGATGAAGAATTAAAAAGAAGAGCCAGATGATACGCATTCTGAGCGATTGCGCCAGTCTTGACAGATGTGCGGACTATGGGTTGGTAAACGGCGAATAGATAAAATGAGGGGGTATATTTATTCAGTCAAATAAGCCGCATTGGAATTGGGTATTTATGTCGAATTTATCGGTGTACTGGGTAGGAGTACAGGTAAAGTTCTGAACTGGACACCAAACGATTTAGGCTTTTTATTTCTGATAAATGTCTGGTATGTTGATTTCCATGAGTATTTCCGGCTTGACAGGGGCGGCAAAGCCGAAGCCCTGATACAAACCCCGAGCATTACTACTCGCCAGCATAAACCGGCGCAGGCCTTGTAACTCCGGATGCTCCAGCACCGCTTTCAGCAAGCTCTTGCTATGCCCCTTGCCACGTTGCTCAGTCACGACAAACACATCCATCAAATAAGCAAAGGTCGCGCGGTCAGTCACCACGCGCGCAAAAGCGATTTGCCGGCCATCGTCAAAGCCGCCGAAACATAGCGAATGTTGCAGCGATCGCTCAACAGTCGCGAAAGGAATATCTTTGGCCCAAGTGCTTTCTTGCGATAGGAAACGATGGATCAGAGGGATGTCGAAGCTGGCTATGTCGGTGGAAATTTTCATGTGCGGTGTTAGATGGTGCCCGATCGAAGTTAGATCGCAGTTAGATTGAAGGTACTTCAATTGAGGTATTTCAGTCGGATCTTTTCAAGCGTACCGTCTTTTTTGATTTCCGCCAATACTGCCTTACATCTGTTCACGATTTCGTCCGGGGTTTGTTTGCTAAAAGCCATATACAGCCCGCTCGACAAATCATCAAGTTTAAAGACTTTAACTACTGTGTCTGGATCTATCCCCTCACGCTTGTACAGGGCAATTAATGCGGCCTCATCGATAGGAAACAGATCTATTCTGTTGACGGCGAGTTTTTTACTATTGAAACTATCTGCGTTAGTAAGATCGAGTTTTACGCCGAGTTTTTCAAGGTACTGTGCGCGGATGTCATCCCGCACGGCGCCGATCCTAAATTTTTTAATGTCGTTCAAATTGTTGACCGTAATTTCAGGGCGACTTTTTAAGCGGTATAAATAGACATCGTATGGCGCGATTACATCCACCCATTTGAACAGGTCTTCCCGATTTACGTTGCGACCTATCGTGTAAATTAAGACATAGGGCGCGTCCTGTGCCATCTTATAGGCGCGCGCCCAAGGGTACATGCCAAGCTGATACTCGAGCTTGGCACGCTTCAACACTTCTTCGACCACCTCGGTGGACATCCCAGAAACTTTCTTGTTGCTATCGAGGAAGTTGTAGGGAGGATATTCTTCTGTGACGACGGTGATCTTTTGTGCAAAAGATGAATGGACTACAGAGAGCGCGATCAATACGATGAGTGCTAACTGCCGT
>JAZJYB010000078.1:0-22596 GCA_040390685.1 Pseudomonadota bacterium
CAGAACGCGTCGGTCTGATCGGCCGCAACGGTACTGGAAAATCATCACTCTTAAAAATTATCGCGGGCAATTTCAAGCTCGATGATGGTTTGCTCGTCATGCAACAAGGCATCAAGATTGCCTACGTAGAACAAGAGCCGCAGTTCGATCCTAACCTCAGTGTATTTGACGCAGTTGCCTCTGGCTTGGGCGAGATGCCTGCCCTGCTGCAAGAGTATGAAGCCATCACCGGCCAGTTTGGCGGCGACAACGATGATGCGCTGATGGAGCGCATGCATGACATCCAGGTGCAAATCGACGCAGCCGATGCCTGGAACCTCAACAACACGGTAGAGACCACGCTAGACAAGCTCAACCTCGCCAAAGATTCGCTGATGAGCACGCTCTCTGGCGGTATGAAGAAGCGCGTGGCGCTGGCCTGTGCTTTAGTCAGCGCGCCCGATGTCTTGCTGCTCGATGAGCCGACCAACCATCTGGATTTCTCGTCCATCTTGTGGCTCGAGGGTCTGTTGCGCGACTTCAAGGGCAGCGTACTGTTCATCACCCATGATCGTAGTTTCCTCGATAACGTCACCACCCGCATCATCGAACTCGACCGCGGCAAGATCACTTCTTTCCCTGGCAATTTCACTACTTATCAGGTGCGTAAAGAAGAGCAACTGGAAGTCGAAGAAGTCGAAGCGGCCAAGTTTGATAAGTTTTTGGCACAGGAAGAAATCTGGATACGCAAAGGCGTCAAAGCCCGCCGCGTCCGCGATGAAGGCCGCGTCAAGCGCCTGGAGCACTTGCGTGTAGAACGTAGCGCACGCCGCGAGCAACAAGGCCAGGTACGCCTGGATGTGACGACTGGCGAGCGCTCCGGCAAGATCGTGGCGGAACTGGAAAACGTCAGCAAGAGCTTTGGCAACAAGAATGTCATCGTCGATTTTTCCAGCATTATTTTACGCGGCGATAAGATCGGTCTTATCGGCCAAAACGGTGCCGGCAAGACCACCTTGCTCAAACTCATCTTGGGTCAAGATATGCCAGACCAAGGCACGATCAAGCAAGGCACCAAGTTGCAGATCGCGTATTTTGATCAGATGCGTTCACAATTAAATGACGAAGACAGTCTGATGGAAACCATTGCTCCAGGTAGCGATTGGGTAGAAATCAACGGCCAGCGCAAGCACGTGATGTCATATCTGGGCGACTTCTTATTCGCTCCGGAACGTGCACGCTCGCCGGTCAAATCATTGTCCGGCGGCGAACGCAATCGCCTCTTGCTAGCGCGCCTGTTCGCCAAACCAGCCAACGTCCTGGTACTCGATGAACCGACCAATGATCTGGATATTGAAACACTGGAACTGCTGGAAGAATTACTCGAAAACTACGAAGGCACCGTTTTCCTGGTCAGCCACGATAGAACCTTCCTCGATAACGTAGTCACGCAAGTGATTGCCTCCGAAGGCGAAGGCCGCTGGAAAGAATACGTCGGTGGTTATTCCGATTGGGAAAAGTACCGCACCGCTGCTCCCGCACCAAGCAAATCAGCAATAGGTAAAACCGAACAAAAAGCCGCTGCCGCTGCCGCACCAGCAGTCGCCAAGCAGAAAAAACTCAGCTACAAAGAACAAAAAGAGTTCGACGAATTGCCAAGCCTGATCGCCAAAATGGAAGACGAACAAAAAACCATTTCCGACCGATTGGCCGACCAGGATCTGTACAAAAAAAGCAAAGCCGACGAGATCAAAAAGATGAACGAACGCTTCGCAGAACTCGATGATTTGCTGCTGGCCGCGATGGAAAAATGGGAGTTGATGGGGGGCTGATTTTAGTCCCTTCCCCTTCTGAGGGGGAAGGCTAGGATGGGGGTGCGGCGGTTGAGTAAGCTCGGCATCAATTTGGCCAGTGCGGTCAAAATTAAATTGGTGGTAATTTTAATCATTCGACCCCCATCCCAACCTTCCCCCTGCCCGGGGGAAGGAGCTTAAAAAAGAGCGATCTAGTATGCTAGACCGCTCTTTTTTTATCCGAATTTAATTGCAATTAACGATACTCAATGCGCCACCTTACGAAAATCTCGCAAGCGAAATCCCATCAAAAACAAGGCAGAAAAATACGTCAGCATACAGGCAGCGATAATCCCGCCGAGTTTCGCAAAACGCATCCACTCACCACCCTTCCGACCTAACCATTCAACCTGAGCGGATAATGCCAAAGCGACACCAGCCATCAAAATTAATGCCGCAGCCAATTTCAACAAAAATGGTAACCAGCCTTTTTGAGGCAAATAAATGCCCCGTTGGCGTAAGCCTCGATACAACATCGCAGCGTTTATACATGCACCCAAGCCTACCGACAAGGCTAAGCCAGCGTGTTTGAAATAATAGATAAACGGCAGATTCATTAACTGCGTTGCCAGCAAAACGACGATGGCAATTTTTACAGGCGTTCGAACATTCTGCTTCGCATAAAATCCAGGCGCTAAAATTTTTACAAAGATCAAGCCCGCCAAACCTACTCCGTAAGCAGTGACCGCTTGCGATGTCATCAACACTGCATCGGCATCAAATTTACCACGATGAAATAATGTAGCGGTCAAGGCTTCTGGCAAGGTCGCAAGGGCAACCGCAGCCGGAAACGCCAACAAACAGGTTAATCGTAAACCCCAATCGAGCAAGGATGAATATTCATTGGTATTGGCATCATAATTTGCTTTTGAAAGTCCGGGCAATAACACCGTACCCAGAGCCACTCCCAACAATGCGGTGGGGAATTCCATTAAGCGATCTGCCGAAGCCAACCAAGACATGCTGCCGTCGCGCATATGCGAGGCCCAAGTTGAGTTGATGAGAATACTAATTTGAGTGGCCGAGACGGCTAGCACAGCCGGCCCCATTTGACGCAGAACGCGCACCACGCCAGGGTCGCGCAAAGCAAACATTGGATTAAATTGCACAGTCGGCAACATTCCTATTTTAACTAACGCAGGTATTTGTATCACCAATTGCAAGACACCACCGACAAAAACCGCAATCGCCATGGCATAAATAGGTTGCTCCATACGCTGAGCCAAAAACAAAGACGCAGCGATAGAAGAAAGATTCAACAAGACAGGTGTGAACGCAGGTATTTTAAACTCGCGCCAAGTGTTTAAAATGCCACTCGCCAACGCCACTAAAGAAATGAATCCGATATATGGAAACATGATGCGCGTCATGACAACGGTCATCTCGAACTTAGTCGGATTTTCGGCAAACCCTGATGCAAACATATACACAAAAATCGGTGCGCCGGCGACTCCGATGAAGCACGTCAACACTAAGGCCCATACCAATACCGTAGCGACATGATCGACTAAACCCTTAGTCGCCTCATCGCCTTTTTGATTTTTGTATTCTGCCAAGATCGGCACGAATGCCTGTGAAAATGCACCCTCCGCAAACAACCGCCGAAAAAAATTCGGTATGCGCATCGCCGCAAAATAAGCGTCGGTAAAACTGGTCGCGCCAAAATAATTATTAATTAATACGTCGCGGACCAGGCCAGTTATCCGCGACAACATAGTCATGCCACTAATGGTGGCGAGTGTTTTCAATAAGTTCATGGATCGGCATTATAACGGCAGGCCTTCAGAACAGCACCGGACTTACAGGTTTTCTAAAATAGGTAGGGATATCTCGGCAAACTAATGCGCCCTTACTTGATTGCCGACACTTGATAAAAATGACATTACTAAGAACATATTCCCTCATGACTTTTCGAACTTAGTGATGAAATAGGAAAATAATTCTGCTATAATTGCGAGCTTCGCATGTTAGTTACTTGCTTTCAAGCATGCAAAAGTAGGAGAGATGGATGAGTGGTTTAAGTCATACGCCTGGAAAGCGTACGTAGGTTCATAGCCTACCGGGGGTTCGAATCCCCCTTTCTCCGCCAGTATTTATAAGGCTCTCCGCGTGAGAGCCTTATTTTTTGCGCTATTCAAACCGATTGCGCTATTCAAAAGTATTTTCCCGCTAGTGTTAGTGTCTAGAGCAATTTTCCCAACCTATCAAAATACTATATTTTTGAATGTCAACCGCCAGTCAAACATCGTCCCAAGGATATTGCCAGACACCAGCGGATAATAATTATTTTTAGAAAAACGTCGACAAAAAGCAGACATGATCACCACCATGTCTGCCTCTTCCGCAATACTTCACTTTAGCAATTTCACCCGAGCCAAGGAGTATATTCAATGCCATTTTGAATAGATCCTATAACCAATGCTTGATTTTCTGTACTCTCGCAGAAACTGGCCAACGCGCCCGCCGGAGTGATTTTTCCAGTGTTTAGTTCGCCTGCCCAGTAGTCAAAGCCAGCCTGGTCAGGTGCCCTATGTAAAACGTTTTGATAAAAATTGGTAATCAATGTCGTGGTATTGGGATTACTTCCATAAAGTTTTTGAAATTCAGATGACTGAAAAAATCCTGCTGCGACTGTGGTTAAGCTAGTCCCTTTATCCATATCTTTAATCCAGTATCCGAGGCCAGCCAGATCAGGTTTGCGATCAAATGCAGCTTGATACAGGCGGTATGCTTGACCTGCGGTACCAGCAATATCTAAGGCAATGTATGTATCACTAAATTGGAGTCGTTCGACATTGGTCAACGTATCTGTTCCACTAATTCCTGCCTTTGGACTAACGGTTGTTGTTGCACCAATTTGACTTAAATTATAGGTTGATAGATTTCCTGCAAAGATGGCTGTATCGAGTCCACTGCCGCCATCCACGATATGGTTGTCCGAACCGATTGTAATTACGTCGCTTCCAGAGCCCGCATTAACACTCAAACGCCCACCACCGCCTTTAATTGTGATTTGATCATTTCCAGCCCCTGACGCCATTAAATAATCGGAATAAATTCTGCTTGGAAGATCAATATTGATAACATCATCGCCAGAAAATCGCGACGCATCGGCTAATATTTTTTCATCAAATGTCTGAGTGGCGGATATGTAAGTAGAAATATCTGTTATGTGCGTATAGCTTCCATCTCGACTATCATCTTTATAACTCGTTAAAAGTCCAGAGACATTACTGAACGTCAATCCCTGCCCCATTGTTAGCGAATTACCCGACACTTGAAAATTACCCTCTATCACAGCTGAGAAAATAGTTTTATCTGCAGTTTCTGTAATTTTTGAAATATTTCCGCTTAAATTGTGATTTGAGTCAGAATGCACAGAGCCATTTAGTAGGATAGATACGTTACCAAGTTCCGCACTGTAACTAGTGCTGTTTGAAGGCAGTAAAGTAGTTATTTTACCAGCAGACAATAAGCCCCCAGTACTAAAAAATGAGATGTCTGTAATGCCATTGGTAGTGGTTATTGTGTAATTGAAGTTAGTCAAACCAGATTGGGCATAAGTCAACCACCCATCTTTATAAAATTCATACCCTGTCGCAGTTGCTGTCCCCTGGGAGGCGTTCGGATCAGCTCTAACTACTCCGGTATAAGTATCTGTTGCACCGTCGGAAGCGTACAAGGTTAAGGTCGAACCTACCCAACTGTAGGATGAGTAAGTAGGATAAGACTTGCCAATCGAATAGTTTACGACGGCAAATAAATCGACCATAGTACCGAGAATGCCATTCGATGGAGGTCCATTTTTTATAGTAAGGGTATTGCTTACGTCCACATCACTCTGCGAAAGTTTTATATCGATAATTGCCATTACATCTCCATTTGATTGCAAAAAAACTATGCCAAATGGTAGTTGCTTAATAGCATGTCGTCAAGGAATCAAAGGGATCAGGTTCACTTTAAAATTCAATGCGAACCCGACCCCTTTGATTGTGCGCTTTGATCGTGGTGATTCTTTCCGCATCTGTTCAGTTTGTTTCTTGATTGAGAATATCGATGTAAGCGCGGTACGCGTACACCCGGTTACGTTTTTGGCCGGTGAGTTCTTGCACGATACCTAGTTGGGTGCGCTTTGATCGTGGTGATTCTTTCCGCATCTGTTCAGTTTGTTTCTTGATTGAGAATGTCGATGTAAGCGCGGTAGGCGTACACCAGGTTACGTTTTTGGCCAGTGAGTTCTTGCACCACTCCTAGTTGCTCTTGCATGACATCTAGCGCTTTGCCGATGGTGGCCGCGGCTAGGCCAGTCGCAGTCCCTAGTGCGGCAATATTTGCTACCGGATGGGCAAACAAGGCATCTAGGATTTGCGTGGCAGAGCCAGACAGCCTGCCGATTTGCGCCAGCCGTAACTTATCTGCCGCCAGTAGTTTGATCAGTTGTTGCGCGGTGCTGACAGCTTGATTGGCGGTGGCGGCAAGCGCATCGACAAAGAATAAGGGCTAGGCTTGCGGTGGCAAAGGCAACGGTACAAAGGCCTGACATGCGATGCCGCCTGCCATGGTGGAAGTGTCGGCACCTGTTTTTCCGCGTTGCATGGCCGGCGAACGTTAAGGGCTAAGTGAAATTAAGAATGACTATTATTTCAACTTAACGATAAAGTTAAAATAAGGTCTTTTCTTAATTTAAGTTTGATATGTGGGCTTATTGCCAACCCCGTGACAGAGAAATGCACCTATCTTCTATGCAAACTCGTTTTACACAAACTCACGAATTAAAACAACGCAGTACTAGTTTAAATAACGCATCTAAGCAATAGCCAGCTTCTCAAGCAAAAAAGCCGCAACAGCGACTTTTTTGATGGAGTGATACCGAGCAAATTACAAGACCGTGATCTTCACATCAATATTGCCACGCGTCGCATTGGAATACGGGCAGACTTCGTGCGCTTTATTCACTAGCGCTTGCGCCGCTGCGCGCTCCATGCCGGGGATGCTGACGTTCAATGCCACTTCCAAGCCAAAACCGCCCTTGCCGTTCGGGCCGATGCCTACTAAGCCATTGACTGTGGTATCTGCTGGCAAGGGAACTTTGGTCGCTGCCGCTACAAATTTCATCGCGCCGATAAAGCAGGCTGAGTAGCCAGCGGCGAACATTTGTTCTGGGTTGGTGCCTTCGCCACCGGCGCCGCCGAGTTCTTTTGGAGTGGTTAATTTGACGCTGAGTTGCTGATCATTTGATGAGGCACGGCCATCGCGGCCACCGGTTGCTGTTGCGTTTGCTGTGTAAAGTACTTGCATGAGATTTCCTTAGATTGATGTCAATGTGGAGCCGTTGAGGTCATTAAAAGGCCCCAATGAAAATATAATAGCGCACAATTAAATTGTGCGCAATCTAATTTACTATATTTTATTTTATGATTGCCATAAATTTATTGTATGGAAGCCGGCCAAAATCGGCTCACATAGGAGGATTACTTAATTCGACTTGCTGAGATCGTCGCGTATTTTAGTCAATTCACTGCGTAGCTTGAGCAATTTCTCTGCTGGCTGGCCGCTGGCGCACATGACTTCGGTCGGGATATTCTTGGCCAATTTTTTTAGCTGTCTGCCTTGCGCGGTCAGGGTGATCCTGACCTGGCGTTCGTCTTCCGCATCACGCATGCGCTGTATCAGCTCTGCCGCTTCCAGCCGCTTTAACAAGGGAGTCAGCGTGCCAGAGTCGAGAAAAAGCAATTCGCCGATATCTTTGACCAGCACATCGTCTTGCTGCCACAACACCAGCATCACTAAATATTGGGGATAAGTCAGGCCAATTTTTTCCAGCAGCGGCTTGTAGGTTTTGGTCATCGCCAGCGATGCAGAATACAAGGAAAAACAAAACTGCTTATCCAGCGTGAGCAGGTCGATATCTGGCGCATTATTTTTTTTCATTGTCATCGTTTTGCTTTTTTACTTTTCAAAAATACTGAGGCACCACTCGTTGATCGCCCTATTGTAATCGCCGTCATGGTACAAAGCCAAGCCACTTCTCAATTCAATATCAGTCGCAATTTAAGGCGCCTTCGCTTATTGGATAAGTCGAACCGCCATCGCATTTCCACTACCTCGCGCGCCTCAAATCTGAAATAGAAAATTTTGCTCATGTTTTTTGCTCATGTACATCAATGCTTAAAGCATTTCTTAATTTTTAATCAACGCAAACTCAAATTATTTTGTAAGAAAAGGTTTCAGTGTGGCCTAACGAACATAAAAATTTTGTGAAATATCTATAATTACTTCACATGAGCCCGACATATGCGTTTGCCGGTTTATATATTCACTAAGAGGTCCCAAAATGAACACTAGAACATCTCAATTTTGCTCAATCAGCAGCGCCGCAATTGCAAGTGTCATACTCGCCGCCTGCGGTGGCGGTGGGGGAAGCTACAGTACCCCTCCGGCGCCAGTAAATACGATGGGCACATTAGGGGTAGCGATCACCGATGCGCCCGCATGTGGCTTTGATGCCGTGAATATTACGGTGAATAAAGTGCGCGTGAACCAGAGCGCCAGTGCCAGCGAGACCGATGCCGGATGGACCGACATTACCCTCAATCCTGCACGCAAGATCAATCTGCTGAACCTGACCAATGGTGCGCTTGAAACATTGGGCGAGACCCCGCTCAGTGCAGGGCATTATTCACAACTGCGCTTGGTTCTCGATGCAAATAGCGGGAATAAAATTGCCAATTCGGTGATACTGAGCGGCGCCGTGCTCGAACTAGCACTTGATACGCCAAGCGCAGTGCAGAGCGGCATCAAACTTGTCAACCAATTCGACGTGACAGCGGGTCAAAGGGTAGACCTGGTGCTTGATTTCGATGCCTGCAAATCAGTGGTGACCAAAGGCAATGGCGGTTACGCGCTTAAGCCTGTGGTCAAGGTTATTCCGACTGCAATAAATGGTATCTCCGGTTTTGTCAGCCCATCACTGCTGAGCAGTCATGTAAAGGTCATGGCAGAGCAAAATGGTGTTGTCATCAGTGGTACAACGCCCAATGCGAGCACTGGTGAATTTTTCCTCGCCCGTCTTACACCGGGGAACTACGATGTTGTGATTACTGCTGACCAACGGGCAACAGCTATCGTTGGCGCGGTGCCTGTAACATCCACCACCGCAACCACGCCATTAAGCACATCGGCCGCACCTATTGCCATGGCAGACAGCGTGATGGGTAGCATCAGCGGGATGGTGACATTGACACCTGCCAGCGCGACTGAGGTGGCGTATGTGACCGGCATGCAGAGTATTGCATCCGGACCAACCGTGGTGGTTAAGTATCAAGGGGCGGATCTGCTCGCCGGCACCTATACTTTGAGCAACTTGCCAGTGACTGCGCCACAGTATGCAGTTTATAGCGCCAGCTTGCCTTTGGTATTTAGCGCCAGTACTACGACAGTTCCTGGCACCGGAAAATATCGCGTCGATGCCTCGGCAACTGGCTACACCACCAAGTCAATTGCCTCAGTCGATATTTCGACTAGCAATCAGTCGAATGTGAACTTTGCCTTGGTACCGTAACAAAGCGATAAAAAAACCTGCTTCATTTAGGAGGGACTAGCGAAACAAACTGAATTTTGTTTATCTCTTGCGTTTATCAAACTTATAGACGCCATACTGGCGATTAACTCGCCATCAAACCGGGGGACCTTTCTTGCAAAGGATTCCCCGGTGCGTTTTTTGAGCTACTTCTTGCACTACTTCTTGCGCTAGTTCTCGTACTACTTCTCGCGCAAACATGAAATAAAAAAACACGAAGTCTCGCCGATATTATTCACTCTTCCTTCACCAAAATTTCGGGTGCGGATAATGGCAAGACCATGGTAAAACGCGTTCCATATTCAAGCTTACTTTCTAGTTTTAAGGTTCCCCCCAAGACGCCGCTTACCAGATTGTAGGCAATATTCAAGCCTAGTCCAGAACCACCTTGACCGAGTTTAGTGGTAAAAAACGGATCAAATACTTTCTTCTTATTTGCCTCACTGATCCCCACTCCATTGTCAGAAAAAACCACGAACACAGTAAACTCGTCCAGCAATTTACTGGAAATGTGTATTTCACCTTCAGCGCGGCCGTCAAATGCATGTGACAGAGCGTTGGTCATAAAGTTGGTCATTATTTGCCCCAATGGACCAGGAAAACTGTCCATTTGTATATCCGGCTGCAAATCCATTTCCAAGGTGTAGTGAGTGGCCTAATACATCGGTTTTAGGGTTGAAATAACTTCTTGCAAGGCATCTTTCAAATCAAATTGCCGCCTTTGGTTACTCGATTGATCGACCGCCACTTGTTTAAAACTGCGGATGAGTTCGCTCGCCATACCTAAAGTGCGCATCAATATCTCAGACCCGTGCCGAATATTTTCCAGATATAAATTTAATGAAGATTTTCGCAGTGTCCCGCCACCCAGCACATTCAGCAATTCGCGGGTTTGGTCTTGCATGGTGCTTGCTACTGTCACGCTATTGCCTATCGGTGTATTGAGCTCATGCGCGACACCCGCTACCAGAGAACCCAAGGCAGCCATTTTTTCTGACCTGACCAGTTCATCCTGGGTATGCTTTAATGATTCCATGGCCACAGCAAGCTCATTGTTGGCATACTCAAGTTTAATTGTTCGCTGGACCACCCTTGCCTCTAACTGGGCCGTCATTTCGTGAATTTCTTTTTCAGCTTGAAGTCGGGCATTTTCCGCGGTAATTTCTTGATCAATATCGCGCGCCGAGAGCAAAAGATACTTGCCATCACTGGTCTCAAATTTTGTGCCAGAAACCCTGCTTTGAAAAACGTGACCATCTTTGTGTCGGAACGAGATAATCATGTTACGAATTTCTCCCTCGGCAAGAATAGTCTCGACCATCCTGGTTCTTTGCTCTGGATAGACCCAAATATTGAGTTCGGTGGATGTTCTGCCTATCGCTTCTTCAGGTGAAAATCCCGAAAGCGGAGCCCAATTTCTATTCACGTCGACGTAACGTCCATCCGCCATACTGGTGATCGTTAATGTATCGGGAACCAACTGAAAAACGGTTGCCAGCACCGATTCTCTTTCGCTCAGCTGCATCACTGTTTTTTGACGTAGGAGTTCACGTTCATGACGATCAGTAATATCCTGCATGACGTACAAAACAAAAGATTCTCCTGCAACAGTGAAGCAGGTTCCGGAAATTAATACGAAAAAATTCTCGCCATTTTTATGCCGAAATACTGTTTCCATATTTTTTATTTCACGCTCAGCGCGCATCGTATCGTACAAAAATTCCCTCTTCGTCAAATCCACCCAAAGCCCCAAATCCAAGGCACGCTTTCCTAAGGATTCGCTACGGCTATACCCGGTAACGGTTTCCCAATGCCGATTGAGTTCTACATAGCTTCCATCATCTTCACGTGCAATGACCAACACATCCGGCACAAGTTGAAAGACTTTTTCGAACAGCGATTCACGCTCCTTCAATACACTCTCGGTCAACTTTCTCTCATCGAGTTCATTTTGCAAATTGGCGTGCAATTGTTCAGCCCGATTGTGCTGCTCCATCACAGACACCACAAGTAACAACATCCCTATCGATAAATCAAACATAGCGCCAATTAGAAAACCCGTTGGTGCAAAGTTTGGAAGTTCGCGCAAGAATGGAAAATCAATCAGATGGATGCCCTTAAGCAGCATCGCTACGGCGAGCAGCGCATATGCGGAATTTTTTTGTGCACGATATGCCCGCCAAAAACTACTTGCCGTTGCGAGAACCAGCGCGCCTGCCGAAATATGAATTGGCAAGGCGCGCCAGAAGAATTCGATTTTCGTCAGGTGCGCCACCATGATCCAGAGCGACATACAGGCGACCCAAAGCATGAGCTTGGGAGCATGCACTTGTTCACGATTGAATATGCAGGTGCCGAACCACAGAAAACTGGTAAATCCAAGCAGAAAAAAGTCTGCACCCACAGCGAAGAGCGGGTAACCAAGTGTGATCAACAATGCACAAAGATGCCGGGCGCAAATGCAGGCAAATGCCATCGCCCAGGGACCAGTCGCCTGCGCATTAAATTTAAGAAATTTCAGATAAAACAGCACCAGCGTCATCAACGCGGATACGGCAAATGCCATAAAAATTGCAGTAAATAATGAAAAGGCAGGCATGGGATTCTCAAATTTCAAACATCTGGATTCAAATCGATTTGATGAGGTCAAATTCGAGAAGAAAGCTGGCGCTTATTTCGATGATTCTAATATACGGCAGCGTATTCCCACTAACGCAATTACACCATGATGCACATTATTTATTAATTTTGTAAATTATGTGAATTTTGTTTAATTCCCCGCATTGTTGCTTGATAATCCTCTAGGCTTCACATATGATTAAATTGATGCAAAGTTTTATTCAAGCAACGGGAAGGTACTGATGAAGCAAGACGACCACAGTAAGGTGCCCGGTTTGTTGACGCGAGAACATCGCAGTCAATCTCAGGTTTTTCATGGGTGTATCGACATCGCCGAACAAAGCCGCGGTAAGCGTCGACGCTATTTTTCTGACAATGATATTTCTGGCACCGCCTTTGGCGAGAACGATGCCGACATGATAGATTTTTTGGCAGAAGAAATCGATCCTCAGGAATCTCGAAAGTCAGTTCCGGCCTGGAAGATATTAGTTGCCGACGATGATCACAATGTGCATGACACTACCCTACTGGCACTTTCTGGCGTGAAGATTCATGGCAAAGCTTTAGAGTTCATGCACGCGTTCACTGCCAAAGAAGCGCACCAGGTTCTACTGGATAATCCAGATACGGCATTGGTGTTACTTGATGTTGTCATGGAAACTGTGGATGCTGGATTAAAGCTAGTTAATATCATACGTAATGAATTACAAAATAGCGACTTGCGAATTGTACTGAGAACCGGCCAACCGGGGTACGCCCCGGAACAAAAGGTGAGCAATGAATTCGCTATCGATGGCTACACCACAAAATCAAAATTAACCCGGTCGATGTTAATTTCGGTACTCACTGATACCTTAGGTGATGCGGATTTGGCGAATGGCTTACCTAATTAGGTGATTTAATTTGAGTGTTCCGATGAAAATTTTGATAAATAAATGCGGCTACGGCCGCATTTATTTATTCTGCATCAGCCTGATTCATCGGCATTGCCTTAACGAAGGCGGCTAAAGATAAGCAATGTTGATTGATACGCATCAAAGTTGGCATGCCAGACAAATCACAGTTAAATCTTTGTGCATTCGCGATTTGCGGCACCAGGCAGCAATCAGCCAGGCTTGGCGTATTACCAAAACAAAAATCGCCCGTTCGTGTATCTGTCGCCAGTCTTTGCTCTAGCGCAGCAAGACCAGAAACGCACCAGTGTTGATACCAAGTGTTTTTTTGTTCTTCGCTGATGCCAAGCGTGCCAGTTAGATATTTCAACACTCGCAAATTATTCAGGGGATGGATTTCGCAGGCAATAGACAATGCCAAAGAACGCACATGTGCGCGGTCTGCCAGATTATTTGGTAACAAGGCAGGCTGTGGATATTTTTCTTCCAGATATTCAATGATGGCGAGTGACTGACTCAGCGCAATCTCTTCACCGTTATCAGTATCAAGCAAAGCCGGCACCAGGGCATCTGGGTTTAAAGATCGGAAATAGTCTGAAAATTGTTCACCGCCATTTTTGACTAAATGTACAGAAACTTGTTCGGCCTCAAGCCCTTTTAAATTTAGCGCGATGCGAACCCGATACGAGGCAGAACTTCTAAAATAACCGTAAAGTTTCATCTTCATTACCTTCTATTATTTTTTGTTATTCAAACTTATTTTCAAAGAGAGCTATTCGCTAAAAGCACTTTTTCTAAACGCTGCAATTTAGCCGTATCAAGTACCACCGGCATTGTCAGCAAACGATGCAAGAGTTCAGCATTTGTGTTTGCGTCTGTACCGCGTTTCAGCGAAGTCTGTAACACACCAACCTGCATTTGCAGGCGCTCGCGCGACAATTCTGGTGGGCTATCAATTCCAGAAGTGATCTCGATTTGCAGCAATGCGGCATCAAAATCTGTGATATTTTTTTGTAATACAGCACGGTAACCCTGATCATTACTTTCTACCGCAAAGCGCGCTGAATCAAAGCGTTTTTGCAAGGCGCTATTTAGTTTCGAAGGTAATTCGCCGATTTGCTGCCAGTCACTAATCAAGGCATGCGCTTGCTGCGTAGACTCCGCACGACTCAGCTCATTGTTCAGATCATTTAGCAGCAGTGACTCCAGACCCTGGCACACAGCCACTTTCTTGAGATAACGGGTCTTATTCTCTTCGCGTTGCTGCTCAATTTGCGTCTGAATATGCCGTTTTACTGCAAGCACAGCCGTTTGATAACGTTGCTCGGTTGCCGCCTCTTCTGCACGAGGCACAGCGGCCGTGTTCTTCCATGTCGTTGCGGTTTGCTGCAGCAATTGTTGTAGCGATTGTTGCAGATTCGTTCCAGTTGATTTAATAGCCTCTTCCAGAGAAATGCACAGCGCTAGCTTGATCGCCAGATTGTCTTTGCGTTGCGCATCGGCTTCGCCAGAGGCTTGCTTGCGCTGAGCAAATAAATGATCACATGCAGCACGGAATTTCTCCCACAAGGCTTGCTCGTCCTTGCGCCGCAAAGGCACGCTAGCAGCCTGCGATTGCCAACGCTCTTGCAAGGCGCGCAGTTGATCTGTAGCCGAACGATGTTGTGGATCTAAAGCTGCTACTTGCGCGATCAAAGATTCACGCGAGAGAATTTCTTCTTGTCTGCGTTGCTCCAAAGGCTGGCGCAAGAGTTGCAAATTTACTTCAAAGTCTGCATCCAGACGCGCTCTATGTTTGCGATCTACGTGGCCAAGTTTTTTCCAGTTTTGTTGCGCTTGCATACAAAATATTGAGATCGCTTTCCAGTCTGGCGTGGCTTGCAATAAATTATTTACGCTGCTGCGCAGCTCGATCAGTATATTTTCTGCAGTGAGTAAATTGGCTTTTCTTAACTCATCTTGTTCTTTAAAAAACAGTGCCGCTGGCTCGTAAGCAGTTTTGCAAGCCGCATCAAAACGTTCCCAGAGATCCTTATTCGCGGCACCGCTACTTGCTTCCATAGCGCGCCAGCGTTCGCGCATTGCCGCCACTTTTTTTGCCAGCTCGTTTGGCGCTAAAGACAGTGTCGGCAGTTCAAGCACGGCATTAATCAATTCATCTCGTGAGACATCACCGCCCCACTTCGCCCATCCTTGCAAATACGCCAATTCACTTCTCGCTTGCGTCAATTGCTCTTTTTGTTCCGCTGTTAAACCAGCCGTTCTTGCATCCACAGCGCGCAAATCTTTATCGAACTTTCTGGCGTTCTGAATACTCCCTTGCTCGAGCGCCTCAACCATGCCTTCGATAGCTGCAATGATCTGATTGGTGCTTAATGTAGGTACAGATTTTGGCGTGCGCACTTTTTCTGCTACAGCGCTGCTTGCTTGATCGGCCAACTCAGCTTCTGTATTGGCTTGAGTAGAAATATCAAGTTCCGCAGATACTGGCTGATCAATTTTTACGTCCATACGACGATCAGCTTTTTTCTTCTCCTGAACTAAGCTCTGGATGCGCTGGTGCTGCTCTTGCATCTTTTGCATACAGTCGGCCAACATCTTCTTTGGCAAAGAAACTGATTCTGGCTGATTCTGGCAATTGTCTAGCTCTTGCTGCAATTGTGCTAATTGGGATAGTTGCATCTCAAATGAGCTAGCGCTTTCATCAATCGCGGCCAAGGCATTGAGTTGATTCGATATATCCAACACTTGTCTTTGCAACGCGGTTTGCGCCAACATCTTCACTTCAATTTTCTCGCGAACTACTTCGAATTGTGTTTTCAAATGCGTAGGGAACAAAGCAATTGCTGCACGTCGCTTATCCAGCTCTATCACTTGATTCGGCATCAGATGCGTTTGCTGCGCAAGATGGCTTGCCTCTTCTATACACAACTGCGCCAAAGCTTCTTGTTGCGTGATTTGCGCGATGGCGTCCAGGCGTGTTTGCATCAGCTTGACTACACGTTTATCAAGATTGAGCATCGCGGCCCTGACTTGCTCCAGTCCTGCTGCGCTGTGCACATGCTGCGCGGCCTGCAAACGACCATCGGCAAAATCACAACTGAGCAATAAAGCAATCGCCGCAGATTCATCATTTGCTACATTGGCCACTTTCTCTAAGGTTGCAGCTCTCTCGTTGGCGACCTGATTCTTTTTGGCCTCGGCAAGCTGTACCGTCGCAATTTCAATCGCAGTGGGGACAGGCGCTTTGCCAGCAGTTGGACGACGGAAGATGAACTTCGAGATGAGATCAAGCATGGCGATGGATGGGAATAGAAAAAGAGAAAGCAAGCATCATAGCAAGACTTGGGCGCCGTGGCAGCAATCTAGTTGCAATATCGCGGCAAGAGCGAGCACAAATACGAGTGCATTGTCATTTTGACTTAAAATGCTTCCTTTATGCTATGCCAAAATCATCACTCGGCCATTCAAAATATGAAAAAAATTACCTGTCTGCACCCTCAATGGCTCATCCCGGTTGAACCGCATGCCACCGTTTTAACGCAACACGCTCTGGTCATGATGGACGACCTGATTAGCGGATTAATGCCTAGCGAACAAGCTTATCAACAGTACCAGAATGCCGAACATATCGTCCTTGCCGGCCACGCTTTGCTACCAGGCTTCGTCAATTTACACGCCCATTCGGCGATGTGCCTGTTGCGTGGTCTTGCCGATGATTTAGCCTTAATGGATTGGCTAAACCAGCACATTTGGCCAGCGGAAAAACTGCATGTTTCTGATGAATTTGTCTTTGACGGTAGCGTCCAGGCGATGGCAGAGATGATTCGTGGCGGCACCACCACGGTCAACGATATGTATTTTTATCATCAGGCGGTAGCACGCGCAGGCATCCATTCAGGGATGCGCACCGTGGTTGGTTGCAGCATTTTGGAATTCCCTACCGGTTACGCAAATAATGCTGATGACTATATTCACAAAGCCATCGAGGCTTACCAGACTTTTGCAGGGCAAAACGGGGTTGATTTCAGATTGGCACCGCATGCTCCGTACACGGTCGCGGACGAAACATTTAAAAAAATCGTCGCGCTTTCAGACAAGCATAATTTGGGCATACATTGCCATATCCACGAAACTTTGGATGAAGTTGCAGAGAGTGTCAAACAACATGGCGTACGCCCCTTGCAACGCTTACATGGATTGGGTTTACTCTCGTCAAAACTCATTGCTGCCCACGTGGTTCACGCGACCGACGAAGAAATTACCTTACTCCAGAAAACCGGCGTACATGTCGCACATAACCCGGCCAGCAACTTAAAACTTGCTTCCGGTTTTGCCAGAATTCATGCCATGCAAAATGCCGATATCAATGTCGGCATAGGCACCGATGGCAGCGCCAGCAATAACAAACTAGACTTGCTGGCGGATGTGCGGATGGCGGCTTTAATATCGAAAGCTGAATCAGGCAATCCCACTGCCCTCAATGCTGCACAAGCCTTAGAAATGGCGACACTCGCTGGCGCCCGTGCACTGGGAATGGAAGCGCGCATAGGCAGCTTGGTGGCTGGCAAACAAGCCGATATTATCGCGATTGATTTATCTGCATTGGAAACACAACCGGTATATGACCCAATCTCGCAAATCATTTACGCGGCAGGCCGAGAACAAGTGAGCAATGTTTGGGTAGCAGGTCGCTGTCTGATGAAAGATCGCCAGCTCACCAGCCTAAACCTGGGCGAGCTGGAAGAAAAAGCCCGTTGGTGGCAGGCTCGCATCGCTGGATAACATTGCTAGATAACATGGCTAAATAAGGCTGTCGCTAGCTCATTTTTTTCACATCACTTATTCAAAATTTTTGAAAGACGAACGATGAAATCTGTATTCATTTCAGTTGCGCTAGTCGCGTCAGCAATTTGCTCACTTAGTCACGCCGCTGCGCCTTTGACTACCATCGCCGAGCAATCAGGTTTTAAAAAAACCGGTCGCTACGAGGAGGTTATAAGGCTATGCCATAGTTTCCAGCAAGCCTATCCTAAGGCAGTACGTTGCACGAAATTTGGCACGACGCCAGAAGGCCGGCCTATGCTGGCCTTGGTCGCCTCGCGTACTGGTGCCTTGACTGCGCAGGCCGCACATCAGCGCAAGCTTCCCGTGTTGCTGGTGCAAGGCGGCATCCACGCAGGTGAAATTGACGGTAAAGATGCCGGCTTTCTTGCGCTTCGTGAAGCACTGGAAAATACTGCGGCCAAGGGTGCGCTCGACGCTCAAGTATTAGTGTTTGTACCGGTCTTCAATATTGATGGCCATGAACGTTTCGGACGCTGGAATCGCCCTAACCAACGTGGTCCGGAAGAAATGGGCTGGCGTACCACGGCGCAAAATTTCAATTTAAATCGCGATTACCTCAAAGCCGATACGCCAGAAATGCAAGCGATGCTCAAGCTGGTGAATGAATGGGATCCACTGGCAACCATCGATTTGCACGTCACCGATGGCGCCAAGTTTGAGCATGACATTTCGATTCAAGTTGAACCGATACATACCGGTGACGAAGCCCTGCAATTGACGGGAACGGCCTTGCGCGATGCAGTGATCGCAGATCTGGCGCAACAAGGTTCACTGCCCTTGCCTTTTTATATGTCGTTCGAGGAAGAGGATAATCCGCAATCAGGTTTTGCCGATGGCGTAGCGCCACCACGATTTTCAACCGGCTACTTCCCCCTGCGTAATCGCCTATGCATGTTAGTCGAAACGCATTCCTGGAAGGATTATCCAACCAGGGTAAGGATCACCCACAATACCGTCATCTCCGTTTTACAGCAGATTGCAAAGCACGGTATTGCGTGGCGCAAGACAGTACTGGAGGCGGATCTGAGGGCGACAGAGTTGGCCGGAAAATCGCTGGCAGTCACCTACAAGACCACCGATAAAACGACGCCTATCGATTTTCGTGGCTACGCTTATACTCGCACGGCATCCGATATTTCTGGTGCCTTGATGACGCATTACGATGAGACCAAAGCAGAAATCTGGCATGTCAATTTACGCGCTGAAGTCGTGCCGGATGCGATCATTACCGCGCCGCTCTCAGGTTATATCGTGCCGGCAGCTCATGCTGTCGCAGTCGCAGAGAAACTCCGTCAGCACGGCATTAGTTTTCATGTGATGCACAAGGCCCTGGAGCTAGCTACTGTCGAAACCTTTCGCGCGACTTCAGTCAGCATGAGCCCGCAATCCATAGAGAGCCACCAGACCAATAAGTTAGCTGGCAAATGGCAAACAGAACAGAGGTTTATCGCCCAAGGTGCGCTGTTCATTCCGATTGCACAAGTCAAAGCCAGACTGGTCATTGCTATGTTTGAACCGCTCGCTCCGGATGCGCTGGTGAACTGGGGCTGGTTCAACAATGCGTTTGAGCAAAAAGAATATATGGAAGCCTATGTTGCGGAAGAAGTCGCTCGTGAACAACTGGCTGCAGATCCAGCATTGAAATCAGCTTTTGAAAAAAAACTGGCGGCAGAACCTGCGTTCGCGAAAAGCCCGGAAGCACGTTTGGCGTTTTTCGCCAAACGTCATTCATCCTGGGATGAACGATATCTGCTGTATCCGGTGCTGCGTACTGCCGCGAAGATTGCAAATTAAGCCGTTTAGTAACTTAGTTAAGCAGTTTGCTTGTTCATCACCAAAATACATACACCAAGACATCCAGCAACAGCAGCGCAACATACGGAAAAGCCACCGTAGGTCGCGCTGCATGTTTGGCATATTCCAGTATCAAAGCAAAAGCTGATGGCCGATTTTTTTGCCATTCGCTGTGAAGTTGATACGCACAGCCTATCTTTTCCGAATCCCGCAAACAACCTTCCACTTGAAGCAGCCGCTCGCCCAATCGCGCTTGAAAAGTTCTGAATATTCCTTCCTGCAACCAGAATATCAAGACAAATGCCGCCGCCAGTAATACGTTCATCGGAAACATCAGCCCCAGTGCAAACAGCACGACACAACTCAATTTGATCAGCAAACAACTTCTCTCGTAATGCTCAAATTGGGTTTGCAAGCTAATCCATTCTTGATCGAACCTGAGCAAGGTCGAAGCATCTTGCGTTTGTTTTACTTCTTGTGTGTCTTGATGATTCATATCGATCACTTTTCACTGAAAAATTAATTATGGATGATGCCCTTGCAACATGAAAAAGGCTAGGTTCAAGCTTCATCCAAGGTTCGCATCAGGCGACATCATAGCTTGCGGATAAATTCAACTGAAACATTTTGTTGCAGTTTTTTTGGCTCATTGCATGCCACCAGTCCACCGAACTTCATGGCGCATCGTTATTGAAGTGCAAGACAAGTACAAATAACCAAAGGAACACATCATGACTTCAGGTCGAACCATTAAAAATCTCATCTTGACTGCATTCGTCATTGGTTCAGGGTTTAGCTTACCTAGCTTTGCGCACGATCGCTATCGCGATCAAGCGCAAGTATGGCGTGCAGCACCGGTATATCAGCAAGACATACGCGCCTACGACTATGTTTATTATCCTTCGCAGCAAGTGTATTTTTCACCGTCGAATAACAATTGGTTCTGGCTTGGCGGAAATGGCTGGCAAGTAAGCACACGCCTGCCAAATCATATTAACCTTGACCTTCGCTTTGGTGGCGTGCCGATTTCCTTGCATTCAGAACGCCCCTATTTTGAACACGCATTTGTCGAAAGAAGTTACGGCCGACCATGGCGTGAATCCTATGAATCGCGCTCTTACAATAATGCATATCACCACGATGATTGGCGCTATGCCAGACATCATGAGCAGCGAGATGAACGCGGTTTCTATCGTGGTCATGATCGTGACAACTGGCATGAGCGCGACAAGCATCACGGACACGACAACCATTAACACGATTTAACTTCCGACCAAACTGGCGGCGATGTTGATAGAGAAACCCAATATCGCTGCATTGAAAAAGAAACTCAGGATCGAATGAACCAAAACTGTTTTTCGCATTTGTCGTGACATGACAACGATATCGGAAGTTTGCAGGGCAACCGCAATAGTGAAGGAAAAATACAAAAAATCCCAATAGTTGGGGGACTCTTCATTTTCTGGAAAATGCAGACCACGTTGCAATTTAGGTGAAGTATAAAAAAGCAAAGCGTAATGAAATGTGAAGACAATTCCGAGCAGACACCAAGAACCAAATACCGTCGCACTGGTAAATAAATATTTCAACATGCGGCCATTTGCAGTTAGACCTTGCATATTCGCCAGTTCATAAATGATCGCCAGTAGGCTCACTGCGCAACAAACAGATAGTATTACCAGCACGGCGAAGGCACTTTCATCTTCATCCCTGGCAATTTTTTTGACACTTTCATGGCTTGCACCGCTCATTAGCCACACAACCAAGGCGAGATAGGACCAAACAGCCACGTTCCAGCCTATCAGTGCACGCGTCACGACGCTATAGCCATTGGGCAGAACAAAGCACACTACGAGGCCAAAAAGAAACGTAAAGCTCAATCGGGGTCGTGTCTGAATAAAATTCTTCAAGGTTTGCATTTATTTCATTTTCTTTTAAAAATTCGCGAAGTGCGCGCATTAGAGTCAGCACTATGCATAATTTACCAAAGCAATGGCATTAATAAACTGCTCGCAGTATAAAGTAGATAATGTGTAATTTCTGAACAACAAACATCAGTAAAATTAAGAAAAATTTATTACACTACAAACATCACTGGATCTCTATCATGGACAATCGGCATCAATACTTGGCAATAAAAAATATCAAGCCGGGCATGGTATTGGCAGACGACTTGATGGATAAACTTGGCCGCATCTTGCTCCCTGCCGGCACTGCGCTTACCGACAAAATACTTAAATCCATCACACAGCATCACATTCTTCAGCTATCCATCTTAGTCAGTGAACTCCCAGGTGAAGAACAAGATCATGCACACGAGCAGCAGAAAAAACTAGGCCGGCTTGAACAATTATTCAGGAAAAGCCCATACGAATCACCAACCGATATCCTCCAAGCTTATATCTTTAAATACAGAACAGGTGATGCGCCATGACGTCATTTGTACCAGACAATCATGATAAATACGTACAGCTTGATGATGTCATCAGGCAGATTAAAGACTTGCCAACTTTACCGGTAGTTGCACAAGAAATGCTCAGCAATCTCGATGACGAGAATACGAGTTTGGATGATATTTGTGAAAAAGTTGCCCTAGATCAATCCTTGACGGCGAAGATGCTTAGATTGGCCAATTCATCGTATTACGGCGCAAATTCAAAGGTAGTCACTTTGCAACAAGCGGTTGCCTTGTTAGGCATCAAAAATGTTAAAGAGCTGATTTTAATGGCATCGGTAGAAAACAGTTTTCCAACAACAAACTGTCAAAATTTTGACGCCAAAGCGTTCTGGCGACATAGCATTGCCACGGCCATATGCGCAGAATTAATTTCCCGCACCTTAAAAATGAAGCATGACTTTGCCTTTACCGCAGGCTTATTACATGACATAGGTAGGCTGGTCTTGGTAACGCGCTTTCCGAAAGATTATGAACAAGTACTTAATTTTAGAGAGCAACAAGATTGTTACCTGCTAGAGGCAGAACGAGCGGTAATGGGCGTTGATCATGTCGTCGTGGGATGGCTGCTGGCTA
>JAZJYB010000079.1:0-3665 GCA_040390685.1 Pseudomonadota bacterium
TTTGCCGGGATAGATCATCAAATTGACACCCAGTGGTTTTAAAAGCGGCTGCGAGAAACTGCCCATGGCGATAACAAATGCATCGGCGTGCAAGACCTTGTGCCGGCCAAAACTATCGATTACCTCAACGCCAGTAATGGTGGCAGATGCGCCGCTGCCTTCTGTGATGAGCCGCGTCACTGTCGTGTTGAATTGAAAGTCAACGCCGGCTTCAGCAGATTTCTTTGCCAATCCATCTGTGAATTTGTAGACGTCGCCGGATTCATCAGTTTGAGTGAAGTCGCCGCCCACAATTTTGTCACGGATACCTGCAAGCGCAGGTTCTATTTTAACGACTTCGTCCGCGCCGATAGAATGACGAGGGCAGCCCAGATCACGCATCAATTTGGCCGCAGGAAGTGAGATGTCGAATTCTTTTTGATCGGTATAGAAATGTAATATTCCTTTCGTCAAGCTATCGTAGGCGATGCCCGTTTCTGCGCGCATTGCTTGTAGCGTTTTGCGGCTATATTCTGAAATGGCGACGATCTGGCGGATATTTTCATCCGTGCGTTTTTGCGTGCATTCGCGTAAAAAGCTCAGGCCCCAAAGCCATTGTAATAATTCTGTGCGCGGCCGAAATAGTAGGGGCGCATCGTCTTTTCCTAACCACTTTAAAACTTTTAATGGTGCTGATGGATTGGCCCATGGTTCTGCATGTGATACAGAAATTTGGCCGCCATTAGCGAAACTAGTTTCTTGTGCAGCGCCGGGTTGACGATCGATGACGGTAACATCATGGCCGGCCTTTTGCAGAAACCAGGCTGAGGACGTGCCAATAATTCCAGAACCTAAAACTATTACTTTCATGGGGCAATCTCCGTTTTTATCTATAGCGAGATTGTAGAAAGAAATAAGTTTTTAATGTAATCAATAAGAGGTTATGAATTTTTATTTTTAAAAGAAGAAGGATGAATTTCGTTTAAAAAACAAAGAGAAATTAAAAAATATGTTTTATTTGACGATTTTCGCTTTGGCGATTTCTTGCGCTACTGCGCGTGAGATAACGTCTTGCATGGTCTTGTGCAATCCTGCACGTATTTCTACCGCAAGACTCTCGACTGCCGTTTGCAATACGTCTGCGAGGCTGTCCCGAACCCGATGTTCGAGGATAAAATCGACTCTCGATAGCACTTGACGTAAAACGTTCTCGTGTACGGTTTGCTCTAGTTGTTGCCATTCTTCGGCGCTGATGACACTTGCCCCCGGATCTTGATAGGCTGCAATTTCAGGCGTGTTTACAGTTTGTATAAAACTGTCGGGCGGGATAATTTCGGTCAGTACCGGGATGCTGGTATCGATTTGATTGCTCATGATGACTTTGCGATGGTGTGGCGGAATTGTCGACGAGATGGCAACTTTTCTGAATCGATTTGATTGCTCATAATGACTTTGCGATGGTATGGCGGAATTGTCGACGAGATGGCAACTTTTCTGAATCGATTTGATTATTCATCATGACTTTGCGATGGTATGGGTAAGCGAGATACCTCGTTGCTGATAGTGGCGATAGCGCTCGCGCCCAGCCAGGGTATCTTGCTGCTCGGTAGCTATGACTTCGATGATGCGGGCAAATCTCGAAAAATCATTTGGTACGTTTTGAGTCAAATTAATCAGCAGCTCATAGTGCGGGAAATTCGCACTATCGTCCTCAGTGAGGATGATAGCAGTTTGTGCCATTAAAGGATCGTCCAGTAAGACGTGCGGCAAAAAATCTGATTCAGAAAAAGTCCACAGTGCCTCATTAAGTAAATTAAGCTGGGCGCGATTGTTGTCAAACACGACGATACGGCAATCTGCCGCCCTGGCTTTGCGAATCAGGCGGCAGGTGTAATTGATTTTATCCGGCACATTGCTGTGAAAGTCTATCCTTGTCATTTGATGTAAGTTTGTAGACGTCAATTTAGAAACGAATGCCAGACTCAGATGGCGGTGGTAGTTTTGGTAGCCCATCATCTTCACCCGCTTTTTTTACTGGAGCTGGCGGAGGGGATGCCGGTTCTGCTGCCGGATAGCGATAATTTTTGGGTAATTTATTTGTCTCTGGGTATCCAGCACTACTTAGTGCAACGCGCCACTCGGCATCGTTGAAGCCGCGAAACTTGCTGTTGCTAATCACCAATAGTGGTAACTGTAATTCTCCGCTCACCTTTTTCAGTTTGTCGATATCGTCATTGCTACTAACGGTTTTTTCCGAAAATGGAATGCCCATTTGTTTCAACAAAGTGCGCCCTTCATTACATGGTACACAGGTGGCACCTGTGTACAGCGTTACCGGATTCTTGCTGACCGCTGCGGCAAGATCTTCAGGTAGCGGCACACCACCAGATTCACCGCTGCTCGCTTTCGTGCTAAGTTGTTTGGCGCCAGGTGGTGGTGGAACGTCACTGTATGTCACCTTGCCATCCGCACCGACCCATTTATAAAGTTGTGCGCTTGCGCTACCAGAAAATAGGCAAAGCATGGCGAGGCTAGTCAATGCGAAGCTGTTGACGATTAAGTTGCGTATCTTCATAAATTGTTCTCCATTAGTTACAAGCGCGTTACGAATGCAAATACCCAAAATTTAATTAACCATGCCACTGTGGCGCAGCAGCGCATCAATTGCCGGATCTCTTCCACGAAATGCCCTGAAGGATTCAATCGCCGGTCGTGAGCCACCTACCTCCAGTACCTCTGTCTGGAATTTTAATCCAGTAGCCCGGGATAGTGTACTCCCTTCGAGTTTTGCGGCTTCTTCAAACGCGGCATACGCATCTGCCGATAACACTTCCGCCCATTTGTAACTAAAATAACCTGCAGCGTAGCCACCGGCAAAAATGTGGCTGAACGAGTGTTGAAAGCGGTTGAACTCCGGTGGCGTGAATACTGATACCTGTTCTCTGACGGTATTTAAAATATCTTGCACCTGATTGGCGCCGCCGGGGTGAGTATCGTCATGTAGGTTGATGTCGAATAAGGAAAATTCAACTTGCCTTAAGGTTTGCAAACCAGACTGGAAATTTTTCGCAGCGATCATCTTATCGAATAACGCACGTGGCAATGGCGCGCCCGTTTCCGCATGAGCTGTCATACCTTGCAAAACATCCCATTCCCAGCAAAAATTTTCCATGAATTGCGATGGCAATTCAACCGCATCCCATTCAACCCCAGAGATACCTGACACCGACAGGTCATCGACTTTGGTGAGTAAATGATGCAAACCATGGCCGAATTCATGAAACAAGGTGATCACCTCATCATGGGTAAACGTCGCTGGTTTAGTGACACCATCGACCGTGACTGGCTCATTAAAATTGCAGGTGAGATATGCGACCGGAGTTTGAATTCCAGTGGCTGTCATACGGCGACCACGAACGTCATCCATCCAGGCGCCACCGCGTTTGCCATCGCGGGCGTATAAGTCAAGATAGAATTGCCCGACTAATTTGCCGTCTTTTTCAAGGCGATAAAAGCTGACGTCGGGGTGCCAGGTTTCTGCACTATCTGGTTTGATCTCAATTGCGAATAAACTTTGAATGACACGAAACAAGCCCGCCATCACCTTAGGTTCAGGAAAGTATTGTTTTATTTCCTGTTCCGAAAAGGCATAACGATGTTCGCGCAATTTCTCAGACGCGTAAGTG
>JAZJYB010000080.1:0-7868 GCA_040390685.1 Pseudomonadota bacterium
CGCCACCTACTCACACATCTGCCACCGTGATCTGGAAAACGATATTGCCGCCTCAGCGGTACCAGGTGGCACAGGTTACAACGCGGCATTGGGCACGACCGGCCTGGATGTTTTACTCGGTGGTGGCAAGCAGTTCTTCATCCCGTTTAAAGATGGTGGCAAACGCACAGACGGGCGTGACCTGATAGCTGAAATGAAGGCGAAAAATTATACTTACGCCAGCAATAGCACCGAGTTCAACGCGATTGACGGCACTAAGACAGATAGATTGTTTGGCTTATTTACCTCCAGCCACATGAGCTACGACCTGGACCGCGATCCGGCCAAGGAACCTAGTCTGGCCGAGATGACCACCAAGGCCATGGATGTTTTGGGTAAAAATGCCAAGGGATATTTCCTGATGGTAGAAGGCGGCCGTATCGATCACGCGCTGCATGAAACCACGGCAAAAAAAGCCTTGCAAGACACCCTGGCGTTTGACAATGCGATCAAGGCGGCGCTTGCCAAAGCCAAGATCAGTGACCCTACCCTTGCGAATACCCTGATCGTGGTTACGGCCGATCATGATCACACTTTGGTCCTGAATGGTTACGCGAAACGCACGGGTAAAACTGCTGCCGGCAATCCTGGAGTGTTAGGCGTGGTCAAAAATTACGTCACCGGTGTCGCAGAAAAAGATCTGGATGGCGCACCGTATTCCATCATTGGTTTTGGCAATGGCGAAAACCGTACACAAGCCAGCCGCGCCACCATGGTCAGCCTGGATGAAACTGTCACCAGCGCCAATACCTACCATCAAGAGGCCGTGATACGGGTCACCGCAGGTAATGAAACCCATGGCGGTACCGATGTCTTCCTCGGTGCCATCGGCAAAGGTGCAGATACCTTCATGGGCACGATCGATAACACCAAGGTGTTTGGTCTGGTCAAAGCCGCTTCTGGCCTGTAATCAATCAACCCAAATTCAACACTGTTGAGAACGGAAACTACAATGAAACGCACCCTGAAACGTACAATTATTTCCGCCACTTTGGCGCTGACTTTCGCCAATCTCGCGCATGCGTCTGGCGAAGCAAAAAATATTATTTTCTTCCTTGGCGATGGCATGGGCCCATCAACTGTGACCGCCTCGCGTATCTATAAATACGGCGAAGATGGCAGCCTGCAAATGGATAAGCTGGAGCGCACCGCACGCATCAAGACTTATTCCAACGATGCACAAACTACCGACAGCGCGCCTTCAATGGCGGCGTATATGACGGGCGTCAAGATGAATAACGAAGTCATTTCCATGACTCCGGAAGCGGTCGCAACTCCACCATCCAAAGATGCCAACGGTAACCTTGGCATCAATAACTGTGCAGCGACAGGGAACGGTGTAGCGGCTGCGACCATCTTGGAATTGGCCAAGGCCAAAGGTAAGGCGGTAGGTTCGATCACCACCACAGAATTGACGCACGCCACCCCGGCCGCAACTTTTTCGCATATCTGCAACCGCAATGCGCAATACGCGATCGCTGCACAACTCGTGCCGGCCGGTGCCGGCTATAACGCCGCGCTCGGTGATGGTGTCGATGTCCTGATGGGTGGCGGGCGCAATCACTTTACCCCTTTCAATGCGACTAGCAACAAGGCTGGCCGTGCCGATGCGCGTAATCTGCTGACCGAACTCGCGGCCAAAGGTTATACCGTTGCAGGCACCAAAGCGGAAATGAACGCGGCCGCCAATGACAAAAAATTCATCGGCCTGTTCAGCAGCAAAAGCCATCTGGAATATGAACTCGACCGTGCAGCCACACCGCCTGTAGGCGAAGGTGCGACCCAGCCTAGCCTGGCCGAGATGACCACCAAGGCCATGGATATTTTGTCGAAAAATGCCAACGGATATTTCCTGATGGTGGAAGGCGGCCGCATCGATCACGCCCTTCATGGCACCAACGCCAAGCGCGCGCTGGTCGATACCATCGCCTTTGATGATGCGATCAAGGCGGCGCTGGATAAAGCCAAGCTGACCGACCCGACGCTTGCCAATACCTTGATCGTGGTCACCGCCGACCATGACCACACGCTGGCATTTAATGGCTACGGCAAACGCGGCAATCCTATCCTCGACATCAACCGCAACTACAAAGACGGTACAGCGACTAAGGACGCCGACGGCAATAGCTACACCACGCTGGTATTCGGCAATGGCCCAAACCGCCCTAACCTGCGCGCCAATCTCGATAGCGCCACGGTGCTGGCAGACAACTACTTGCAAGAAACAGGAGTGCGCCTCGCCAGCGAAACTCACGGTGGCGGCGACGTCAAGCTGTTTGCCACTGGTGCCGGTGCCAAAGTATACAAAGGTACGCTCGACAATACCAAGATATTTAGTCTGTTGAAATCTAGTTTTGGTTTTTAAATTTAATTCTGATTAGTTAAAGAGCTTAGAAGGACGCTAGTCCCGTCATTTTCGTTCAGGCGCTAATCCTTACTCACAAGTCTTGGCGCTGTAGCTGCGCTTGGCTTTTAGCTCCTTCCCCCAGGCAGGGGGAAGGTTGGGATGGGGGTCGAACGGTCAAAATTATCCTTGTTTTCATTTTGACCGCCACACCCCCATCCTAGCCTTCCCCCTCAGAAGGGGAAGGAACTTGATTCGGCAATGTCGAACTTATGGGTAACGATTAGCGCTCAGAGGGCTAAAGTCAAAAAATTGCGCACCTTGATTTTTTCGAAAGAGTTTCATGAAGTTTTTACACACATAATTCGCGACATTTGCACTCAGTATATTCAGCGCATCTGCTCTCGCTGCAAGCAATGCGCCAGCCCCCGATCTTGATTTGACGATACGCTATTACAGCAAAGTATTGACACCAGAAGGCGTAACGCGGGAAGCGCGTTATCAAGAAAAAATGTTGCGCCGGCCGGGTCATGTCTGGGTCGCACGTGTATTGCCAAAAACTGCAAGCGACCAGCATGAAGAGCTTAAGAAAAACGTCGCATTGACAAGCAAGGAGCCAGAACAGGCACATTTCAATCACGTCGTTTTGCCACGCCATGTCATGCAGGAAAATAATAAAGTGCGGGTCGAGTATGTCGATGCACACGCCAAAAATATTGTGGCGATTCCAGCAGCCGAATACGCTAACGTCAACTTCGATGGTTCGTGGGAAAACAGTTTTTATCTGCTCGATCCAAAACTCGTCAAGGCCATGCCGCTGTCGTCAAAGACGTCGAATGTGCCAGGTGCAGAATGGCACGAGCGCGAGAAGAACGGGGTATTTCAACGGGTCTTGTGGGATGCGCAAAAACAGATACCTTTGACCATCGAAAGTGGTGACAAGGCCGCGACTTTTTATCAACGTGTCGATGTCACGCCACTGGCCAGTGTCAGTCTTGTTCTGCCATGGAAGAATTTGCCAGGCTATGCGCAGAAAGAGTACGCGGATTTTTTGGATTGAAAAGAGGGTAGGTTGGGCAAAAGCCTTATCTGCCCAACAATTTATGCGCACATTCGACCTAATTTATGCGTGATTAGCGTGCGTGTTGGGCTGATAAAACGCTTGCCCAACCTACAATTTCGCCTTATTCATAGCGACTGAATAGTCACATTATTACTTCAATTCGCCTCCAAAAACGCCATATACAATTCGCGCGCCCTGCTTGCCATAGGGCCGATGGCAAGCTCACGCCCTTCATAGCTTATGCATGGCGTGACTTTGCCGAAGTTGCCGGTATTGAATATTTCTTTCGCCGTCAGCAGCTCATCCGGTGCGACCGAACGTTCGATCACGGCTATGCCATCGGTTTTTAACAGAGCAATCACCCGCGCTCGCGTGATGCCGGATAAGAAGCTGCCATTTGCGATAGGCGTGACTAGTTCACCGCTAGCTGTCACCAGAAAAATATTCGCCGTGGCAAATTCAGCGACGTTGCCCTGGCTGTCACACACAACGGCATTCTCGACGCCGCGCAGTTTCGCCTCGCGCAAAGCCCTGGTTGAATTTGGATACAGGCAAGAGGCTTTGGCATCAGTTGGCGCCATCGCTGGATCGGGGCGACGCAATGATGAGAGGCAAGCCGAGAAGCCAGAGAAAGGTGGCATCGCCGCATCAAACAAGGTCAGGGCAAAACCGGATTTATCACTCTCGGGTATCAGCAAACCTTCGGTGCCGAAAACCAGGGGGCGAATATACAGTTCAGCGTCAGGGGGAAATTGTTGGATGCCAGTATGGCAAAGTGCTTCGAGTTCATCGACGTTATATGGACATTGCAAGCCCAGGCTTTGCGCCGATTTCAGTACTCGCGCCAAATGCAGGCGCAGATCGGGTACGTGGCCACGGATAGAACGGGCGCCATCAAAAACCGAAGAACCCAGCCAGACCGCGTTATCCATCGCGCCAAATAAAGGAGTATTCCCTTCGCTCCAACTTCCTTTGAAATAGGTCAGATACATTTTTCTCTTTTTGCCGAGTGAATTGAGTCGATTCGATAGAGCTAGCACCATGGATGCAGCTAAGGCCCGCACTGGCGAGCCTTAGCTGTCCGATCAAGTTTAGTAAGATGCCTGGACGCCAACCGAGAAATTGGTCGCATTCGCGCTGGCGTTTCCAATGTCGCTGACCTTTATTTTACGACGCTCAATTTCGACGCGCAGGTTGGTTTTCTCAGTGAATAAATACGTCATCCCCAAACCATAAACCGCCTGTGCCGAGGATTTGGATGCCACGGATGACACACTTCCGGTCGTGCTATTCGTTTCACCTTTAATCGCCGCTACACCTAACTTGGCAAAGCCAGATAGACCAACGAAACGTGGAGTTCTTACTACACCAGAAAATTCAAAACCCTTGGCGCGCATCTCACTCACGGTGGTGGCATTGCTGGCACTCAGTTCACCGAGAGAAAAGTAACTGGATTCAATGCCAAAAATACGTGTGAAATCGTAACCGCCGATGAATTTGTAAGAAGTGTCGGAAGTCTTGCAAGCCGTCGCGCCTGCGCAACTTGCATCCCATCTGGATTGGCCTATAGCCGCGCCCAGATAAACTTGTGCCGATGCACCGGCAGCGAGTGTCAGGCCAGCGAGCATAACGGCGGCAGCGATAATATTTTTCTTGATCATAAAAATCCTCTTATTTAAACGTAGATAAAATCTCTGGCAAAAGTGAGTTTGCAAACCAAATGTGCCGGGAATGAGCTAGCTGCAATTGATCTTATATTTTACCCGCGGGATCTTCTGGCTGTCAGAATAAGTCGCGTTTCTGAGTCTTTTTTGCACAAAAGGGAATTTGTTTTGCCATGGGGCAGGTATTGAATTCGTCCATCTAAAACTGATTAAGCCGGTTCGCGGTTAATGGGGTGGCCGCCATTCGAGATAATTTTCGGCATATTCAATTTCATGGGTAAAATGCCAAGGTCTTTTGGCTGCTGCTTTACGTGGAAATTTAATACTGTATAAACAGCTGTACCTTCCACGGATAGCTAAGCCACAAGGTGCTGTTTTTTATCATTCATTTTTAGGGGGCATGGATGTTTTTACCTGGCAAACCAGTCGCGCGAGAACAAAGTAGAGCTCACAAAAACATGCGGCTGCTACTCACGATAATTTTACTCATCGCTGTTGCCACTGCGAGCGCAACACCGCAAAAGTGTGCCGTTTCGGGAGAGCCGTTGCAATGGGCAGCCGACTATTGCATGTATTCCGCTGGGACTGACGATTTTGCGAACCCAGAGGTCGTTAACTGCTTTCAAAAACAAAAAAATCCATTGCCTAGTAACGTGTGCCCCGCGAAGACTAAGTATAAGAAAGCGATCTGTGGAATCGTAGTTAAAAATGGTTCCTATCAGGGTTCTGTAAGAAAGTGCGCTTTGGATAAGGATTTCTCTGGGCCGACGGTGAGAAACAGTGAGCTCTAACAAATTGTTGGAGGAGTGCGCACGAATTGGCGTCACTTCATATTTGATTTCTCGAGGTGTGCGTCTCTCAATTCAAACGTCGGGTCGATAGACGATGAAGAGTACGAATTTGCGGACTGAAAATCGCTAACTGTTAGGTCGAGCGAATTGGCCGGGTACGTCGCAGTTCATAGTTCAATTTTCGGGCGGCCAGCCGCTCACCAAAACCTTATATGTCAGAATACAATATGGAAATTAATCAGAAAGTTGGAAAACCTCCTTTGATTGCATATACAGTGTTCCGAGTTGTGTATCGCCTTTGCATCCTGTTAGCACTACTCGCAGCAGCATTATATTTGGATTTTTGGCTTATGGACGGATGTCCTGATATCCAAAAGTTTGCATCATTTCCCGAATGGGAGAAAGACCTTTATACGCGAACATTTTGGCCAGTAGTTTTTACTTTTGTGCTACTAGTTGGATGGCTTTTATTCAGGTCGAAGAAGCATGTCAAGCAAGCGTAGGTGCGAATAACGCAGTGTATTCGCACACATGATCGATGCTCAACCGCGATGCTAAAAGTAAATTTATCTTACGGATAGCGATGATGCGGGAGTGGATAAATCGATTTGTTTTTGCTAAGAACATGCGTACGATTACGCTACACTAATCGTACCTACTTGCTCATGCCTTAATCTTCCCATCGCAAAAAAAAAACTTCCGCATGAATTCCACCCCACCCACCCCCAGCTTTTGGCAGGCCTTCCTGTTCTGGTTTAAATTAGGCTTCATCAGTTTTGGTGGACCTGCTGGTCAGATTGCACTGATGCATCAGGAGCTGGTGGAGCGGCGCCGTTGGATTTCTGAACGGCGCTTTTTGCATGCCTTGAATTACTGTATGTTGCTGCCGGGGCCAGAGGCGCAGCAGCTGGCGACGTATATCGGCTGGCTGATGCACAAGACGCGTGGTGGAGTGGTGGCTGGGCTGTTGTTTGTCTTGCCGTCTCTGCTGATCTTAATTGTTTTGTCGTGGTTGTATATCGCGTTTGGTGATCTGCCCTTGATGCTCGGGCTGTTCTATGGGATTAAGCCTGCCGTGACGGCGATTGTGCTGCAGGCCGCGCATCGCATCGGTTCGCGCGCATTGAAAAATACTTATCTCTGGAGCATCGCCGCGGCGTCGTTTGTGGCGATCTTCGCGCTGAATTTGCCCTTCCCCGCCATTGTTCTTGCCGCAGCCCTAATTGGCTACGCAGGTGGGCGCTGGTTGCCGCAGCAATTTAGTCTCGGTGGCGGTCACTCCGCCAGCGACAAGAACTATGGCACAGCCGTGCTCGACGACGATACCCCTACGCCGCCGCATGCGCGCTTCAGCGCACGGCGCTTGATACAGGTGCTGGTAATCGGTGCGTTGTTATGGGCATTGCCAATGGCCGCACTGTTTAGCCTGTTTGGCTGGGATCATAGCCTGACGCAAATGGCCTGGTTTTTTACCAAAGCGGCACTCTTGACTTTTGGCGGTGCCTACGCCGTGCTGCCGTATGTCTATCAAGGTGCGGTGGGCTATTACGCTTGGCTCACCCCTACGCAAATGATCGATGGCCTGGCGCTCGGTGAAACTACGCCCGGGCCCTTGATTATGGTGGTGGCCTTTGTCGGTTTTGTCGGCGCGTATGTGAAGGCGGTGTTCGGGCCTGAGCAGTTATTTCTCGCAGGTGCTGTGGCGGCTATGGTCGTCACCTGGTTCACTTTTTTGCCTTCGTTTATTTTTATCCTGGCCGGTGGGCCTTTGGTGGAAGCGACGCATAATGATTTGAAATTTACCGCGCCTTTGACCGCGATCACTGCTGCCGTGGTTGGTGTGATCGTGAATCTCGCGTTGTTTTTTGCTTACCATGTGTTGTGGCCGAGCGGATGGGCCGGCAGCTTTGACTGGATCTCTGCGCTGATCGCCTTGGCTGCCGCGATAGCCTTGTTGCGCTACAAAC
>JAZJYB010000081.1:0-12299 GCA_040390685.1 Pseudomonadota bacterium
AGTGCGCAATATGCACGAGCGCAAAGCCTTAATGGCTGAACTCTCTGACGGGTTTATCGCTATGCCAGGTGGCATCGGAACATTGGAAGAACTGTTTGAGATGTTCACATGGTTGCAATTGGGATTTCACGACAAACCCTTAGGTCTACTAAATATCGATGGGTTTTACGATAACCTGATTTTATTTTTGCAGCAGACCGTAGATAAAAAATTCCTCCAGGAAAAGCATTTGGACATGTTAATCATTGAAACTGATCCAGACAGGTTGCTGCAAAAATTTGAGAATTTTACGCCGCCACATTTAAATAAATGGCTAGACAAAGAAGACATATAAATTCTTCATCCCTGATTTTCATTTGCTCGAGACAGATTTTCAGCAATTAAGGGGTAAAATGCGGTTTCTATCGAACATTCAACGGCTTTAGTACAACCATGATATTTTCCAAGCAATTCCAGCGTTACGAATCCGAAGCCACGCAATTCATCAAAAGCATCAAGGAAGCCAATCCAAAACTTGAAGCAAGTCAACGTGAAGGCCGTGCCCTGCTGTGGGATAAAGCGCCAATCGATCTCGATACACTACAACGTGCCGATGAATCACGGGTCAACCAACAAGCTTACGTGTATCAAAACAAATATTAAGTTTAATTAGATTTGTCACGCAATGCACCCGCTGCCAGCGACAGAGTTGCCATTGATAGGCACCAGCGATAGTACGCCCGATGTGGTGGACGGCTTGGCATTTGCCAAGTTATACGGCGAGCCACTGTTCAAACTGCCGAATGATCTCTACATCCCTCCCGATGCCTTAGAAATCTTCCTGGAAGCCTTTGAAGGCCCGCTGGACTTGCTGCTGTATTTGATACGCAAGCAAAATTTCAACATCCTCGACATTCCGATGGCGCAAGTCACTTTGCAATATTTGGGCTATGTAGATCAGATACGCAAACATAATCTCGAGCTGGCCGCGGAATACTTGCTGATGGCTGCGATGCTGATTGAAATCAAATCTCGCATGCTGCTACCGAGCACCAAGAGTGAAGTTGGCGAAGACGCTGATGATCCGAGAGCTGCACTGGTAAGGCGCTTGCTGGAATACGAGCAAATCAAACTGGCGGCGTATGATCTGAATACGATTCCACAATTGGGCCGTGATTTTTTGCATGCCCAAGTTTTTGTTGAGCAAAATACCGTTTTACATTGGCCACATGTCGATGCGATAGATTTGCAATCAGCATGGGCAGATGTGTTTAAGCGTGCGAAACTAGTCCAGCATCACAAAATTAGCCGTGAAGAACTTTCAGTCAGAGAACACATGACAGGGATTTTGCGACGCCTGCAGTCGGCCAAGTTTGTCGAATTTTCGGATTTATTTGACCCGACAAAAGGCGTTCCCGTTTTGGTTGTCAACTTTGTCGCGCTGCTAGAGCTGGCAAAAGAGACGCTGATAGAAATCACCCAGGCGGAAGCGTTTGCTCCTATCTACGTTCGCCTAGCCTATACCCCAGCCTGACGTTTAGAAAAACGACTCGCCTACGCTTTTAAATTTCCGAAATCCTTATGAAAATAATTTCCTCCATAGAAGAACTCCGCGATCAATTACGTGGTCAATTACGCACCGCGTTTGTCCCTACTATGGGCAATCTGCACGAAGGACATTTATCGTTGATGCGCCTGGCACGCAGGCATGGTGATCCAGTTGTCGCATCGATTTTTGTGAACCGTTTGCAATTTGGCCCGAACGAAGATTTCGACAAATACCCACGCTCATTCCAGGCTGACGTAGATAAGCTAGAAAAGGAAGGTGTATATGTACTCTTCGCACCGACCGAGAAAGATTTATATCCGGAGCCACAAGAGTATCGGGTCCGTCCACCAGATGATCTAGGGAATATTCTTGAGGGAGAATTTCGTCCGGGCTTTTTCACCGGCGTGACGACTGTCGTCTTAAAATTATTTTCATGCGTACAGCCTAAGGTTGCAGTCTTCGGAAAAAAAGATTATCAACAGTTGATGATCATCCGCAACATGTCCAAGCAATTTGCCTTGCCAACAGAAATTATCGCGGCTGAAACCTGGCGTGCAGACGATGGTTTAGCTTTATCTTCGCGCAATGGCTATCTGTCGGAAGCAGAACGGGCGGAAGCACCGGTGCTGTATCAAACACTCAATGAAGTCGCACAAGAAGTTCGCAATGGCAACACAAATATTCTTGAAATTGAACGTCGTGCGATGGAGAAGCTGGCGAAGCGCCAGTGGAATCCAGATTACGTATCTATTCGCAAGCGCGACAATTTACAAGCGCCGAGCGCCAGCGACTTTGCGCAAAATGCTGAACTTGTCGTGCTGACCGCGGCAAAATTAGGCAACACCCGCCTCATCGACAATTTGGAAATCTGATGTCGCGAGCGCTACTCCGTTTATTCCTGGCGTGCGTTTTACTTAGCCAAACTGCTTATGCAGCCGTGACAGTGGCAGTGGTCGACGATGCCCAGCGTAAGATCACTCTAAACAAACCGGCGCAACGCATCATCAGCCTGGCACCACACTCAACTGAATTACTCTTTGCAGTGGGCGCAGGCACACAAATTGTTGGTGTGAGTGACTACAGTGATTATCCAGAGCAAGCAAAAAAAATTCCCTCTGTAGGAAATATTTTTGCGCTGGATTTGGAACGCGTGATTGCGCTCAAGCCAGACCTGGTGGTGGTTTGGGGAACTGGCAACGCCAAACTTCTCACCAGCAAATTGCGTGATAATCACATCACCGTATTTGAAAGTGAACCGCATGATTTTGAAACGATTGCCACTTCACTGGAACGTCTGGCGATACTGACCGGAACAGATGCAACTGGCAAGGAAGCGGCGCTGAAATTTCGCAGCCGGCTTGAGACGCTACGGTTAAGCTACCAATTAAAACCGGGTCAAAAAACCGTCAGCGTGTTCTACCAGATTTGGCAAAAACCATTGATGACACTGAATGACAAACATCTGGTCTCGTCGGCGATTCGCCTCTGTGGCGGCACAAATATTTTTGGCAACATGAAAGAGATTAGCCCTACTGTCAATCTTGAAGCCGTGCTATCGCTCAATCCTCAGGCAATTATTGCCAGTAGCGGTGAAAAGCAAGATGTACTGGCTGACTGGTCGCAGTTTCCAAGACTATTTGCGGTCAACAAAAGCAACCTATTTATCATTGACGGCAATTGGATAAACCGCTCTGGCCCGCGCATACTCGACGGTGTCGAATCACTCTGCAAGAATCTGAATATCGCGAGAAGCAGACTTTAGTCGTCGCTGTTCAGTCCAACGAAAGAGAACAAAAAATTCTTTTTAACCGCAGAGGCGCAGAGAACGCAGAGGAAAATCTTTGAAGTGTTTCTCTGCGCTCTCTGCGCCTCTGCGGCGAAAGGATTTTTGAGTCGCCTTTTGCCCTAATTCCAGTCGAGTGGATCGACCTGATAGTACGCTCTAAGCTGCTCAAACAAACGCGGATGAAATTGCGCCAATGCTTTGGTTTTCTCAAAGAATGTTTCAGTAGCTACCGCAAAAAATTCTGCTGGATTGGTCGCACCATAATAATCCAGCACACTCTCGGTTTGAGTTTCTGCCGCTTCCTGCAACAATGAAAATTCATGCGCCATGGTCTCGGCCCAACGTTGATAGCGCGCCCTGTTTTTCAGTCTAGGTGCGCCATTCGTGCTGCCTGATTCGCTATCAAGTTGATGGGCAAACTCATGCAGCACAACATCATGTCCATCGGCCACATTGTCATTATTTTTCTGCACATGATCCCAAGCCAGAATAACCCGTCCATCACTCCATGATTCGCCGGATAGCGTTTGGTTACCGTGGGTAACCACGCCACCCAACCCAGTTTCTATTCGTGGCTTAATAAATGCTGACGGATACACCAACACCATTTTTAAATCAGGATACGCACGTGTCGGCCGATTGAGTAACAGCATGCTAGCCTTGCCAGCAATAGTTACCCGCACTTCGTCGGTGATTTCAAATCCATCGCAGCCAAGAAATTTTTTCTCATGTAAGAATTGTTTGATCAAGCGCTTTAATTGCATTTGCAATTCTGCTGGCATCCTGGAATACACCGGAATATTCTTGCGCAAAATTTTAGAGAAATGTGCCGGAAACGGGCGGGCAAGCGCGCTCCGCAAAAGGTAGTCTGGCAACGTCATAGTTGCCAAAAATCCTAAGATGGTAAAACCGAAGATACTAAATAAGGTCAACATAGGCTGAATCTACAGACATTGATTGAAATCTTTCTTCCAACACGTATAAAAACAAACATAGAGACCAACTCTCACTATTTCACTATCTTACTGTAGTAGATGGGATGGTTTTTTGCAAAATCAATAGGTCAGGGCTTACGAAAAATCGCTCCAGCGTCGTTGCATCGCCTTGCCGTACTAAAGTACTGTCTTAGGCGATACGGTGTAGTCGGAAATTCAGACAAGATATTGTCTGCCGACGTAACGGGCATCCCATGCTTGGGATGTTTCCCTAGCACCAAAGGAATTTCTGCCTAGCTGGAACAATTTTGCGTAAACCCTACAAATAAAAATACCAGCAGGCAAAAAAACAGAATTAGTGAATAAAGCTACAATGCCCGCTACCTTGTTTTTTATCAGTTACTTCATCACCTTTTTTTGATTGCCACTCATGCGTAAAGGCATACTGTACGCGACTGCTTGCTATACCGCCTGGGGTCTATTTCCGATTTATTTCAAGGCAATTAGTGAAATACCTGCTATGGAAATTTTGTTCCATAGAATGTTGTGGGCATTATTATTTTTAGTGATGGTTCTGGCATGGCGCAAGCAGTGGTCGTGGATACCTGAGTTATTGAAAAAACCAAAATTGATCGCAGGATTTGCCGGTAGCGCACTTCTCTTGTCGATCAACTGGTTCATCTACATTTGGGCGACTAACAACGATCACATTGTCGACGCCAGCTTAGGCTATTTCATCACGCCCCTGGTGAATGTCCTGCTTGGTTATGCCTTTTTGCACGAACGCATGCGCCCGATTCAATGGTGGGCGGTAGGCTTAGCGGCCAGTGGCGTGGTCTGGCTCACAGTCCAAACTGGGCACCCGCCCTGGATAGGCTTGTCTCTGGCAGCTTCATTTGGCGCGTATGGCTTATTAAGAAAGACGGCTGCACTCGGCCCTTTGGAAGGCTTGTCGCTGGAAACTTTTTTACTGTTTCCATTCGCGCTCGCCTATCTGACATTTTCAGCGGCGAACGGACAAAGCGCTTTTCTGCACAGCGCCATCACTACGCAATTATTACTCCTGGCTGCGGGGCCGATCACTGCGATTCCGCTTTTATTATTTGCCGCAGGTGCGCGCCGGATTCCATTGGCAACTTTGGGCTTGCTCCAATACATCTCACCATCGATACAACTATTGCTAGGAGTTTGGATCTACCACGAAGCATTTAGTGCTGGAAGGTTGATCGGTTTCGCGACGATCTGGGCTGGGCTAATCATCTACTCGGCAGAGGGACTGCGCAACGCGATGTTGAAAGAAAAAGCGGCGACCTGACCTTAAAAAAATGCGCTATGTTCGAGCCAAACTATGTATCCAGTTTTCAGCATCTTCCATGGACTGAAATATCTGAAATGGCCAGCCGACTGCAGCATAGTTCTGTGCTGCGATCGGTGCGGTAAATTCCGCCCCTTCGAGTTTATCGTGAATAACATTGGCCGTCGCTTTGTGAGCCAGCCCTGCCCTCTTCAACATCACTAGCAACTGTTTATGCGCTTCCAATACCTCCAGCGAAGCCAGCACACTTTCTGAGAAGCTCACGATTTCAAAAAAGGGGCCTTGCGATGCGACTTGCGCCAAAAACTCGGCCTCAAGCGCAACCAGGGCGTTGATCAATTCCAGATTAAATGGGCCACGGGCATCAACGTAAATGATATTGCCCTTTAAATGCATCTCAACCCGGCCATGCGCCCTAAATTGACCTTGTTGGTAATAGTCAGTGGAATTTTTTTCAGGTTGATGATTCATTATTCATTTTAAAACTGAGCGTTGTCAAACGACGAATTATTCGCGATTCCGACTATACATTGTGCGCTACATTCAATGCCAATATTATTTGCAAAATTCGGGGCATTCGGTTCCGTGTTAAAGTAGCGCCTCGCTAGGGGTCCTGACACCAAGAATACGCAACAATATGCGAAATTCTTGAAATCGGGTGAGACAGTCCCTTCTACCTGATCTGGATAATGCCAGCGAAGGGAAGCGCAAAGACTCTCTTCCTTTGTTTGCTCCCGCGCTGCGTTGCCAGATACACCGCACACATCGTATTAAAGAGCAAGCAATGTCAAAATCTTATTTCATTCCGTCGATTATTTCCATTTCCATCGCGCAAGCATTTGCGCTGGCGCCGATTGCCTATGCACAGAGTAACGCGCAGAGTAACGATTCTGCATTGGCGGAAGTCGTCATCTCAGGTACTAAAGGGGCGAACGATAAAGTCGTTAAAACCAAGGCCAGTGGCTACCTCGAAACAGCCTTGCTGGACACGCCTGTTTCGGTCACCGTATTTACCCAGACACAAATGCAAGACCTGCGCATACGCCAGACTAGTGACGCGATGAAATTTGATGCCAGCGTGAATGATGCGTATAACGCGGTTGGCTACGCAGAACAATTTTCGATCAGGGGCTTTGCCCTCGACAATTCATCGAGCTACCGCAAGGACGGTTTTGCGATTCCTGGCGACGCCTCTATTCCTTTAGAAAACAAAGAACGTATCGAAATATTGAAAGGCATCGCCGGCTTTCAGGCTGGCTTTGCCACGCCCGGCGGCATCTTGAATTATGTGACCAAACGCCCGACCAGCGCCACTGTGCGTTCAGTGACGGTCGAGGCCAGCGAGCGCGGCACAATGTATGGCAGCGCTGACCTGGGCGGCATGTCTGCTGACAAGCAATTCGGCTATCGCATCAACGCCGCAGGCGAAAGATTGCGCTCGACTATCAAAGGGGCGAACGGTGAACGCCAGTTTGTTTCTGGCGCATTTGATTGGCATTTAACATCGCAAGCGCTGCTGCAACTCGATGTTGACTACCAGCACAAGTCCCAGTTATCTGCACCTGGTTTCCAGCTGACGAACGGCACCGACTTACCGAGTGGTATCAGTGCTGACACCATGTTAAACGATCAGCCATGGGCCAAGCCTGTCGATACCCGTAACAGCAATCTGGGCTTGCGCTTTGAATACCAAATCAATGCAGATTGGCATGCCTCGGTTGCGGCGAACAAACATGAATTTAAACGCGATGACTTTACCGCCTTCCCTTACGGTTGTGGTGCAGAAAATTTATATCCTGGCTATTGCGCAAATGGCGACTACGATGTGTATGACTATCAAAGCCCGAATGAATCCAAATCGCAAATCGGCACGCAGGCACTAATCAACGGCAAATTTGCCACCGGCGCAATTAAGCATGAATTTGCCGCAGGGGTGTCCAGCTCACAGCGCAAGGATTATTTCGGCGACTATGTCTACGCCTGGGCTGGGGTCAGCAATATATTTAAACCTGTTGTGGTGGTGCCAGATCCCAGCAATAAGCCCGGACCAGTACTGTTGCGCCGCACTGACAATGAACGCTCGGTTTTCCTGCAAGATGCTATTACCCTCACTGACAACTTTACGCTGCATGCCGGACTGCGCGAATTACGTATAGAACGCACCCAACAAACTGATCAGGCGCACTTTCAACATAACTACCTCTTGCCGAGTATCGCGCTCGCACTCAAGCCTGCGGCAAATTGGTCGACTTACCTGGCGTTTACGCAGGGTCTGGAACACGGTGGGCTGGCGCCATTTGATCCAAACAAGGCGGAACAAGTATTCCTCAATCCATCCAAATCCAGGCAATTTGAATTGGGAGTCAAGGCGGAACTTAGCCAAGACCTGAGTCTCTCCGCAGCCGTATTTCGCATCAACAAAGCGCTTGAGTATATCGACGGTAATGGCGACTTCATCAGCAATGGCGAAGCCATCCACAAAGGGCTGGAACTATCGGCACAAGGTAAAGTAAGCTCAGACCTCAAGATAGGTGCCAGCCTCACGGCACTCAATGCGAGGCAAGAAAATACCGGTGACGCAACACTCGATGGCAAGCGCGTTACGAACGTGCCCAAACTCAAATCCACCGTGTATGCGGATTACGCATTTCCACAGCTGAAAGGCTTGGCCGTCAACGCAAATTGGCAATACGCAGGCAGCAAGGCGTTTAGCCCAGACAATACCGTCAGCGTTCCGGGCTACCATGTATTCAATTTTGGCGCTCGCTATGCGACGCAAGTTGCTGGAAGGTCAGCCACGTTCCGTTTCAATGTCGACAATGCGCGCAATAGTTTCTACTGGCGCGATGTCACGCAATCTTTGGGCGGATATTTATTCCCTGGCGCGCCACGTACTTACAAAGTCTCGGCACAGTTTGATTTCTGATCCAAGTGAGCGAAAACACTAGAAAAAAACACTCTATTTCTCGCACTTAGCTCGTACTTAGGTGCCCGATCTAGAGGTTTTAATCTGAGAAGCCGTAATTTACGCATACTCTGCTTGTCAAGAAGCGCGAAGCCGTGGATAATCCCGACCTCGCGTCTCTTTCGAACACTAATTTATATTTGAGAAAAACAGCCCGCTTTCACCAGCGGGCTTTTTCTCGATCTAGCAATGAAACTATTGCGTTATAAAAAAGTGCTCGCTTTTGTTTTTGCCTTTGCAGCAGTAGGCACTTTTGTCGTACTAGATTTTGTTACATGAAAAACAGCATAACTAATTCCACTCCCCTCACCCCTAAAAAAGCAGCAACAACGCTTACACTAGGGAAAAAAAATCTGAAGTCAGTACCAACGGCAGCATTAAGTTCAAGAACAGTCGTGTTGCCCGTATCGGCTCCAGGACAGATCATTGATACTGATGTTGAGATGGCAGTATCGAGCGCCAGCGCTGATGCACCCTTAGCTCCGCCAGTGACAGTCACCGTGCTGACGAAACGCCGTTCAAAACTTGCCGCAGTCGCCTTGGATGCGATGCAAAAAGACGTTGGCGAATTGCCTTCAGAAATAGCGTCAGAAGCAACGCCGTCACAAGCTACTGCAAGCACGGCAACAGCACCGACTCAGCTAAATGAGTTAAGTGAGCTAGATGAAATTAATCAAGCCGTAATATTGATGACGACGGCAACTGAAGTCATCAAAAAACCAGCGCTTAAAGCGGGTAAAAAAATTACCGCAGCAGCCGCAGTTGCAGCGGAAGTCAAAGTCAGCGCACCGCGTGTCGCCCAGGAAAAGTCTAGCCCGGCAGCCGCCGCCGCTACGCTTGCTGACATCGACACTTCCGGTTACGTCATGCCTATGTTCAGGGAGGCGGCCAAACGTGGTCGCAAGCCATCCTCTCCGCAAGTCTACAACGAAGAAATTCACGCACTCAATGCGGTAGAGTCATCCGAGTTGAAACGTGCAGCACGCTCAAAAGCTAGCAAAAAAACCGGTGCGGCGCCTGCGCTGAGCGAAGCGGCAAGTAAAGAACGCCTGGAGCAAATCCGCGAACGTTTGACCAAGCTTATTCAACTCGGTAAAGACCGCAGCTATCTTACCCACGCTGAAATCAACGATCACCTGCCAGACAATATCGCCGATCCGGAAATGATCACCGGCATTATCCGCACCCTCAATGACGTCGGTATCGCCGTGTATGATCAGGCGCCAGACGCCACTATGTTGCTGCTGACGGACACCGTCGCCGCAGCCGTCAGTGATGATGATGCAGAAGCGACAGCCGCAGTAGCGCTATCCACAGTTGATTCTGATTTTGGCCGGACCACCGACCCGGTCCGCATGTATATGCGCGAAATGGGTGGCGTTGAGCTACTCACGCGTAGTGGCGAAATAGAGATCGCCAAGCGTATCGAAAATGGCCTACGCGACATGCTGCAAGCCATCTCAGCTTGCCCGACCACTTTGCAGGAAATGCTCAGCATCGCCGACAAAATCGCCAGCGACGAACTGGCCATCGATGACATCGTCGATGGTCTGCACGACCCGGATGAACACGACAGCACGGCTGCAATCTTGCCCGTAGTTGCGGCGGATGCTGACGCAGATGCAGAAGAGTTGGAAGAAGAGGAAGAGGAAGACGAAGAAGCCAGCGCAGAGAAGGCAAACGCCATCAGCGCCGAACAACTTTCTCAGTTAAAAGCTAATGTCTTACAAAAGTTTGTCGTGATTGCCGCACACGTAGCGACTATGACAAAGGAACATGATAAGAATAAATATCAGTCGGCAGCCTACACGGCAGCACAAGAGGCGATTTGCACTGAATTATTAGGTATACGCTTCAGCGTCAAGACGACGGAAAAACTCTGCGATATCTTGCGCAAGCACATGACAGAGTTGCGTCAGACTGAAAAGAAAATGCTGGATTTATTCGTCAATAAATGTGCCATGCCACGCCAGCATTTTATTGCGGAATTTCTCCACAATGCCACTAATCCTAACTGGATAGAGACAGAAATTGCCAGCGCGCAGCCATATGCAATGCTACTCAAACGCCACATACACGCGGCCAGGGAATTGCAAGGCAAGCTTATCAATCTAGAGCTCCAAGTAAAATTGCCATTGGCCGACCTGCGCACCATCAATAAACAAATGGTCGCCGGAGAAAAGCGTGCGCGCGATGCCAAGAGCGCCATGACCGAGGCAAATTTACGCCTGGTCATTTCCATCGCGAAAAAATATATCAATCGCGGCATGCAATTCTTGGACTTGATCCAGGAAGGTAATATTGGTTTGCTGAAAGCCGTGGATAAATTTGAATACCGTCGCGGTTACAAATTTTCTACTTACGCAACATGGTGGATCAGACAGGCGATTTCACGTGCGATTGCCGATCAGGCACGCACCATACGCGTACCGGTTCACATGATAGAAACGATTAATAAGCTCAATCGTATCAAGCGCCAGTGGATGCAACAAACCGGCACAGAACCGGATTCCGCCACGATCGCCGAGAAGATGGAACTGCCTGAAATCAAGGTGCGCGAAATCTTGAAGATCGCTAAAGAGCCAGTCTCTTTGGATGTCCCTATCGGTGACGATGGCGATTCACAATTAGGTGATTTTATCGAAGACAGCATGACGCTCTCACCTATCGCTGCTGCGATGCAAGCCTCGGTACAAGGGAAGTTAAAAGAAATTTTGGATTCCCTCAGCCCACGCGAAGCGAAGGTATTACGCATGCGCTTCGGTCTGGAAATGGCCAGCGACCACACACTGGAAGAAGTCGGCAAACAGTTCGATGTCACGCGCGAGCGCATACGCCAGATCGAAGCCAAGGCAATGAAAAAACTGCGCCACCCTTCACGCTCGGATCATTTGAAGAGTTTGCTGGAAAGCCACTAAGCTTTAACTACGGCTAACGAGCTCTCGCTAGAGCTCAGTCAAAAAAAAACCTCGCCAGCGTGCTCATCGCATACTGGCGAGGGTTTTGTCCTATAGTCTCGACACAAGTACAACTACTTATTTTGCCACTACTCAGCTTATTTACTCAGCTTGACTATGCCGCGCCAGACCCGCTTGCTTACTCAGGAACCGGCGGATATTTAGCGCATCCAACATTCGGACCGAGCTGGCTCTGGCATTCAAGAGTACCAGCGTCGCGTTCTTGCCCGCCAGTTTCACCCGCATGATCAGGCAATTGCCGGCTTCATTGGTGAAGCCAGTTTTCGAGAGAAGTATGTCCCAGCCTTTTTTACCGACCAGCCGGTTGGTATTGCGAAACTGCACATCACGCCCCTTGATCTTGATCAGGTCGGAACTATCGGTCGTGATATCGGCGATGTCTGGATAGTGCGAGGCCGCGACTGCCATCTTCACCAGATCGGTTGCGGTAGAGGTGTTATCCGGCGAAAGCCCGGTCGGCTCCTGGATCAGCGTATCCTGCATGCCCAGTTCAGAAATTTTTCGCTTGACTGCAGCAGCAAAAGCGACACTACCACCAGGATAGGTGCGCATCAGCGAAGCTGCGGCGCGGTTATCCGATGACATCAGCGCCAGTTGTAAAACCTCGCGGCGCGACAAGATCGCACCGACCGGCACATGCGAACGGCTATGCTTGAGCATATCGACGTCGGCAGCCTCTATCGCAATCTTCTCATCCATATTGGGTTTACTATCGAGCACCACCATGGCTGTCATCAGCTTGGTCAGCGAGGCGATCGGCACCACCGTTTTGGAATTTTTTTCCATCAAGAC
>JAZJYB010000082.1:0-1937 GCA_040390685.1 Pseudomonadota bacterium
CGATAATCAACCTAAACAGATGTCTCTCCTATGAGAAACGTTGGGACACTAGTGGTTTCATATAAATTGAATAAAAATTCATAAATATTTGATTTAATTGAATAAATAAATCAATATCGTTTCACAGGTCGTTTCATAAATCGTTTCACGGAAGCGAAGATTGGTGCTTTCTCTTTGATTAATATTTTTTAATCCTGCCACTTTATTAACGCTCGCCGTCTCTCCAGATTCCATCACCGTTCGTCAACTTAATTCTTGCAGCCTCGAACGACTCAGCGCAGCATGAACCTCAGTTTGATTCAAATTAAAAATCTGAGGAGATCTTCATCATGCGTCCAGTTTCCACCCTTGTCTTGAGCGGTTTGCTGATCGTCCTGAGCGCCTGTGGTGGCGGCGGAAGTGGCAGCAAATGTGAGACCTGCAACGCCTCGGTTGCACCACCAGTCAGCCGCATTTCTGGCCAGATTTTGGACAAAGCCGGTGCGCCGGTGCCGGGCGTCACTGTCAGCGTGTATTACCACAACGTGCATACCACCCAGACCACTACGACCGACAGTAATGGCGCGTATGTTTTCGCCGGCCTCGATGCGAATAGCAACGCGATGTACACGGCGGATTACGAACTGTATGCCGAGAAGAGCGGCTGGGGTTTTTATCCCGTCGTGAGTGATCCGGCGGCAAAGATTACGCGCTTTGATTTCAACGGGCTATGGCGCACCTTAATCCGTTTTGTGCCGCCGCCTTCGCCTGGCGCCAGCGGAAATAATTTCACCGCCTACCGTGCGGGTGACCGCGTTGCCAGCCTGCCGCGCAGTGGCCAGAGCGTGTCTTTTAGTAGTGGTGACGATGCCGCCGCAGGCAAAGGCGTAGCCTGGCCCGGTAGCCGCTTTACCGATAACCTGAACGGAACCGTTACCGACCATTTAACCGGCCTGATCTGGTTGAAGAATGCGCAATGCCAAAGCGCCGCCCATTGGGATGTGGCGCTGGCCAGTGCCAATCAACTGGCCAGCGGCGCCTGTGGCCTTACTGACGGCTCGACGGCCGGACAATGGCGCATGCCTAACATCAACGAACTGGAAAGCCTGGTGGATGTTTCGCAAACTAATCCGGCAGTACAATCGGGCGCGCCATTCACCAATATCGGCCTGACCAGCGCGTATTGGTCATCGACCACTTACACTGCATTGCCATCAAATGCGATGGCGATACGATTCACTGATGGGCGCTGGATAAACGGCATCGCCGGCACGGTGCTTAGTTTTGATAACAGCAAAGCCAATACCAACAATTTTTTATGGGCGGTTAAGTCTGGCACGCAAGGCGCGGTACAAGTGCTGGCCACCGGTGTCTACGCGGCAGGTAGCGGGAAATATGCCAACAACGGCGGTACCTTTGCCATGGCGGGCGACGACGCCACGCTGCAACTGGGCGCGCCTTTGACCTCGCCGCGCTTCATTGATAAGGCTGACGGAACATTGGTGGATACCGTCACCGGCTTAACCTGGCTAAAGCGGGCCAATTGCATCAGCGGCACCTGGCCGAGCGCGCTTGCTGCAGTGAATAGCCTTGCCAGTGGCCAGTGCGGTTTGACTGATGGCTCGACGGCCGGACAGTGGCGCATGCCTAACCGTAACGAGATGCTGAGCCTGTCCGACCGCGCACCGACTTTTCCGCAAGCGGAATATTTCACCGGCCAAGCGCAAGGCGGCACCGGCCCCGTCACCGGGCCACAGATTTTCAGTAGCTTTATTGCGTTTAAGTTTTACTGGACATCGACCACCAACGCCGCCGACACCAGCCAGGCATGGACTATTTTCAGCTGCGATTTTGGGGTGTACAACGTGGGGAAAACTGACGACCAACAGTATTCATTGGCGGTGAGATAGGTCAGAGATGCGCACTCGAATACGTAGGGCGGAAAAGCGCAGCGCCTT
>JAZJYB010000082.1:1947-16679 GCA_040390685.1 Pseudomonadota bacterium
ACGGTGAGGGTTGGGTTGGTGAGGCCGTTCGGGCCTATGACGAGGGCGGTTGCGCTAGAGATCGTGTCGATGATTGTGCCTGCCAGCGTCAACCCCGCAAACGTCGGACTATCCGAGGTGCGGAGCTTTTGGTCAATGTCACCGGCAGTCAATGCCACCAGTTAATGTCGGAAGGCGCTGCGCTTTTCCGACCTACTTTGCCCCTTCAACTTTAAGCAGGCACACCCTTCTGACGCCGCCAATGCCCAAGAAATAAAGGAATAAATCCCACCACGATTCCGCCGATACCCAAAGACACTGTAATCGCATCGAAGGTTGGAATGCTATACAGCGCGATGAAGACCATGAACAGCGCAGAAAACAAGGGCCACAGCACGTACGAAATTGCGGTGGTCATTCCGGTGCTTAATTGCTTGCGGTAGTGCCATGCGCAGGCGAAACCAGCCAGGCTCATATAGAAGCAAATCTGAAAACCGATGGCCAGTATCGAGCTATCTAAAATCGATTTGACCGACGGCATGTAGGACGAACTAAATAGCAAGGCGATGCCCAAGAACCAGATCATCAGCGTCGCTATCCATGGGGTTTGCCATTCGGGATGAATCGCTGCGTAACGCGGATGCAACATGTCGTCGCGCGACATGGCAAACACGCTGCGGCTAAATTGCAGGATCTGCGTTTCTATGGTGCCTATGGTGCTGAGGATGGTGGAGAGCACGGCAAGATAACTCCACGGTGCCGGGAAAAGTTTATTCGCAATCGCATACAAGACATTGGTATTGGCGGTCGCAATTTCTTCATCGCTCAAGACGATCAACACCACGATCATCATGATGATAAAAAATAAAATTAAATTGAGCATGGCCCAAAATGCGCCTTTGCTGGCCGGGTGATGTGCGCCCTCTTTGCCATTTTTTGTTTCTTCACCGAGGTTCATGGTGACATCCCAACCCCAGTAAAAAAAGATCGCAGTCAAGGCACCGGTGGCAAATAACTGAGGGGTAAATGAAAACGGCGAAAACCAGATGAACGAAGGTGGGTGGGCTGGCTTGCCACCGTATTGAATAAACGCACCGATGATCAGGGCAAAAATCACGATGGTCTCAATCGCCGTCAACACCAGTTGGGTATAGCTGGCGTGCTTAATTCCTTTAGTCACCACGATAGTGACCAAGGTAAGCCAGATGCCGGCGGTCAGCGTGACCCAATTGGTGTTCTCCACCAAGGAAGGCGCGATCAATACCAGCGTCGAAGTCGCTGCCGGGATGGTCGCCGATACCATAAAAAATATCGAGGCAACCAGCAGCCCCCATCCCGCGAAGAAGCCCCACTTTTCGCCAAACACATGGCCGACCCAGGCATATGCGGCACCCGCATGCGGGCTGATCTTATTCAGATGCACGAAGGCCAGCATAATGCCAAACATAACCAGGCCACAATACAGAATACTGCCGACAGAAAGTACCCCGACCGAGGCAACAATCGCCGCCGTGGTCACCGCCACGCTAAACGCGGGTGCAGTACCGGCAATGCCCATCACGGCCGATTCAAAAGTATTTAGTGAATTACCCGCCAAGCCTGTTCCCGATGGCGTTGCCTGTTTCTGTTCTGACATAGTGTGGTTTGAAAAAGTGTGTTTGATGAATTTGCAACACGATAGAAATAGCGTCATCGCGCACAAATAAAATCGAAGTATTCCTCAATCGCCGCACGATCGCAAGCGGCGGCGCTGAAAAAATCAGCAAGCCACCAAAAAGTTCCCGGAATAAAAAAATAAATCTAGAAAAAAAGTTCTAGAATTTTTGTTCTAGATGGTATATGCTTTCATTCAATCGAAATGGAAACCGGAGCGCAGCATGTCGCAGTCATCAGCAGCAGAAAAATCTACTCCACCCCGTAAGCCGACCAAGGCTGAGCTAGCGTTGCTGGGTGTGTTGTGGCAGCACGGCCCGGCCACTGCTAGGCAAGTGTTTGAACATGCCCAGGCGGCGCGCCCGGAAGCGAATCAGGCGACTATTTTGCGTCAACTACAGATCATGCATACCGATGGCTTGCTGACCCGCGATGAGAGCGCACGCACCCACGTGTATGCCGCCGCGCAGCCGCAGGCCAAGCTGCAAACCAATTTGCTGAAGGATTTTATCCAGCGCGCGTTTTCTGGTTCGGGTAAAGAATTGATCATGGCCGCCCTGAAGGAACACGTGAGTGACAAGGAACGCGCCGAGATCCAGAAATTTCTGCATGGAGATAAAAAATGATCAGCGCTCTCGCCCAACTTCTTCCTGTATTAGGTAGCGCGCTTTTGCATTTTGTCTGGCAGGGCGCGGTGATTGCCTTTGTTACAGCGCTGGGCTTATTCGCCTTGCAAAACGCCAAGGCGCAAACACGCTATTTGCTGGCATGTACTGCCTTGACGCTGTGCATCGCGCTGCCGCTTGCGCACATCGTTAGAGCCATCGACGTGCTACCGCTAGTCGACGACAAACTAGCTGTACTGATGGTGCCAGGCAGTAAGCACATGGACGATAAACTCAGCAGTACGCTCATCGTCAAAGACAACGCAATTTGGCAGGCTTCCGGGATTGAGGCTGCGCTAAAAAGTAGTGTGCCGCAGGTGGTGGCTATCTGGGCGCTGGGTGTGGCGCTGATGGCATTGCGTATGGGCGCAGGTTTGTTGTGGGTGCGTCAGCGTGTCATTCATGGCGCCAGGCAAAGCAATGCAATGTGGCAGGCCAGGCTCGATGAGTTGGCGCGCCGCATGGGCATACGCAGGCCGATACGCCTTGGTATTTCCGACCAGATCGAATCACCGGTGACGGCTGGCTGGTGGCGCCCCATCGTGATTTTGCCGGCCGCCCTGCTGACGGGCATGCCGCCTGATTTACTGGAAGCTTTACTGGCGCATGAACTGGGCCACGTAAAACGTTTTGATTATCTGGTCAATTTGTTGCAAAGCGCGATAGAGATTTTGCTGTTCTACCACCCTGCCGTTTGGTGGTTGTCTAAGCAATTCCGCATCGAGCGTGAACAAATTGCCGATGATTTAGCCGCAAGCATGTTAGGCGAACCGCGGCGTCTGGCGCTTGCATTATCCGAACTGGAACAATTCCAGTTCTCCCCACCCCAACTTGCCCAAGCGGCACATGGAGGAAATCTTATGTCACGCATCAAACATTTAATTCGCCCGGAGTTACCGGCCACCGTCTTCAGCTGGAAAATGGCAATTCCGCTGGCAGGACTGACCGCGGCCTGCGCTGTCCTATATGCCCAGGTAGGTGCGGCAAATGCCGGCACCGAGAGTGCAAAGGCTAGCAGTGCCAGCGTGGTTCCCTTACGTGCTATACCAGCCGTCGCCAGCGTGCCCGCGTTGAATAGCAACGTCAATAAAATAGAGCGCAAAGCAAGCTCAAATTCTGATTCATTTGCCTTGGTAAAAACCAGCGCAGATGGCTTCGATAGCGTGACCAATAATTCCGGTTTTGAAGCCAAGGAAATCGAGGTTTTTCGTAAGAAGAGCAAGGAAGAAACTCTCTGGTTCCGCGATCATGGCAAGGCTTTCGCGATCCGCGATAAGGCGACGCTGGATAAAGTAAAAGCAGCGTATAAGCCGATGGATGAACTCGGTGAGAAAATGGACCTGCAAGGCAAGAAGATGGACGAGCAGGGCAAGATCATGGATGAGATCGGCAAGCAAATGGATGCCGTTTCAGACCGTCAACACCAGGTCGACCCATCGGTCTCGGCTGCCTTTGAAGCGTCGATGCGCGTGCATGAAAAAAAGATGGAAGGCCTTGAGAAAAAAATGGAGGCAGCTGCCGCCAAATTGGAAAAAACCCATAACGACAGTGAGCGTTTAGCTGTCAATCAAAAAATGCGCGAGATTCAAGCTGCGATAGAAGAATCATCGCAAAAAATTCAAAAAATGTCGGAAAAATTTGCCGAAGAACATCAGAAAATGGCAGTCTCATTGCAACCCCTGGAAGAGCTAGGCAAAAAAATGCACGAGGCTGGCAAACCGATGGAGGAATTGGGCAAAGAGATGAATACGCTTGGCACGCAAATGAATGGTCTGGCGAAGCAGGCGGAAAAGCAAGTCAGGGAATTAATTCAGGCGGCCAAGGAAAAAGGGCTGGCGATTCCGGCCAACGAGATTTGATGGTTTACCTCCCTTCTCCCGCTCGCGGGAGAAGGGCCGGGGATGAGGGTGATTGAGTAACGTATGCGTTCAATAGAAAAATCTTTTGAAGCCATCACATAAATACGCATTTCTGTATTTGAACCACCCTCACCCCTGACCCTCTCCCGCTTGCGGGAGAGGGAGTAAAGTCAAAATTTCATCGCGCCAAATTTAGCTTTCGTCACACGATGGCGTACTTGGTCACGTGATTCTTGCTGCTGCTGGCGGGTTCAGGCCTAATCATCATCTTCTCAAATTTGGAGCAAATGATGAAAAAATCTTTCGTGCGTGTCCTCAAACTTTCATTTCTTATTTTCGCCGTCGTCTGTGGTGTTACCAGCGTCGTTGCAGCGCAGGAAAAGACCGATCAGGTAAAACTAGTCGAACGTCATATCAAGGCGCAAGCGGAATTTGATCAGGCGACGCTCACGGCCATTACGCATAGCAAATTTGTAGAAATCTCACCGCGTGGCGAGCAAGATGAGCGGGAAAAGATGTTGAGTTTTTATGCGCCAGACAAGAAAAGCAAAGCGCCAGAAATGACGATGAAAGAAGTCTCGAAACGTGATTTTGGCGACACCCAGTTTATTGTTATGTCGCTCAGCTATCAGATCACTATGCAAGAGCAGGTACGTCAAGTCCAAATGCGCGCGAGTTTTGTCACCTGCAAAGAGAACCAGGAATGGAAAATCTGCTCAGCGCAATATACGCCAGTGCGTTGAACGGTGGGTGACTACGCGGATAGGATTTTGAATCTCGTCCGCTAATTTGTTCGAATGCTGTGACAATTCATTGCGCTGGCGAGAGATAATGTCGTTTGATACCGCATCGAGCATAATCCCCGCATGAACCAAATCAAATTACCGCACGCCGTCTCGCGCCTGCGCTCATCCCGCCTGCTGCGCAGTACCCGGCCGTTTTTGGCACGGGGCGGTCCGCATGGCGAGCGCTGTGCCGGTTGTCGCCTGATCCTCAGTCATTGCCTGTGCGCCCTACGCCCAATGGTGCCTACCCGTGCCGGAGTGTGCCTGATCATGGCCGAGCATGAGACGCTCAAACCCAGTAACACTGGCTGGCTGATTGCCGATGTGGTGCCCGATACCATGGCGTTTGGCTGGGCCCGTACCACGGTCGACCCAGCGTTGACAGCATTACTAGCTGACCCGCAATGGCAACCGTATCTGGTATTCCCCGGTGAGTTTGTCGCGCCAGAAAGGGTGATCACGCAGCTATTGCCAGAGACGAATGCCGAAAACAAGCGCCCACTGTTTATCTTGCTCGATGCAACCTGGCAAGAGGCACGCAAGATCTTTAGAAAAAGCCCTTACCTGAATCATTTGCCAGTGCTCAGCCTGACGCCAGAGCAGCTATCGCGCTACCGCTTGCGCCGTGCGCAAAAAGAAGATCATTTATGTACTGTTGAAATCGCGGCCTTGTGCCTCGCCCAAGCGGGAGAAACCCTGGCCGCGCAAACGCTGGAGGCGTATCTGGATGTATTCACCGATCACTACCTGCGCGCCAAGCAGCAGCAAAAACTCGATTTGGATGATGCCTTGCATCAACGTCTGCGTGCTTTAGCTTTGCCATAAAATTTCTAGTGGTCGGGATGGTATCTCTGTCACTAATAGTCACGATGCTAACTAAGGAAAAAATTCTGCTTTCTGAGCTACGTTATCTTGAAAATCCGAGTTTATAAACTATTCTGGTTTGATGATGGATACTTTTTCCATTAAAAAATACGCAAATTTATAAATGGGGGAAATCATGAATCGGAAAATATTTAGGCGTGTGGCGTTAGGTGTTTCTGTTGCGTTGGCGTGCGCCGCGCTAGCGACAGTTGCGCAGGCGAACCACTCATGGGGCGGCTACCACTGGGCCCGAACTACAAATCCGTTCACCTTGAAAATTGGCGATAACCTCACTACCGCTGACTGGAAGTCACACATGGCGCAAACCTCGAGCGACTGGAATTCTGGTAACAGCCCTGTTATTACCGCTATCGTTGGCGGTACTGCAAACAAGCGCTGCTCTATGGTCGCTGGCACTACGCAGGTATGCAATGGCAAATATGGCAATAATGGCTGGCTCGGCTTGGCTTCCATCAACATCACGGGCGGTGTGCATATCACCCAGGGTTCGGCCAAGATGAACGACACTTATTTCGTTACCGCCAAATATAACAATCCCAATGAGCGCGAGCATGTGATGTGCCAGGAAGTCGCACACACTTTCGGGTTGGGGCATCAGTCTGAAGATGGCAGTTCGCAAAATAGCTGTATGGATTATTTCTCGAATACCGGCGCTTATGCCGACAGTAAAGTAAGTACCACGCCGAATGCGCACGACTTCGAGGAACTGAGTATTATCTACGCGCACACCGATTCCTTTACGACTGTGGCGGCGGTCGCGGCGGCCAGCGCGGCGCAGCGTCCTGTCGATGTGGACATCAGCGATGATCCGGGCAGTTGGGGGCAACTGATGAGCCAGGCACCGCACGGCCGCAGCTCGACTTACGAGCGGCTGAATCGCGACGGTTCCAAGACACTCACCCACGTGTATTGGACGATGGAAGCGGCAAGCAACTGCCCAAGCTGCGATCACCGTTATGAGCGGCAATAACCAATTGTGATACACGGAGCAGGATAGAAAAGCGAGGGCAGGTGGCCTCGCTTTTTTTCTGCGATAAAAATTTACCGCAATCCCACTATTTCAAACTTTTTGTGCCTCAATGCGTTGATCCTTAATTCGTAGTTTGGCGCAATTGTCGCAAGCCGATGGCATAACACAAGCCGGCCGTCACGCAAATCAATGAGGTAAGCAACATTAGCGCATCCACGCCGCGGCTATTCGTGATGTGAATAAAGGCATCGGGAAATAATATAACTATGGGAATAAAGCTCAGTCCGCGCAGCAGAAATCCAGCTGCCATACAGGACAGCGCAAAATGTAAAAAAGGGAGACGAGGCAAAATTTTTGCCCCTGAAAATGCGTAGCTCGCACAGATGAATAAAAAAGTCGCAATCAGCCAGCAAACCTTTGCCGGGTATTGCCGACCTAGTTTGACCATCGCAATGATCTCATCGGGCGCGCCGATAAATGCGTACCAACTCGGCCCGCCGACGATGGCTGCCAAATGCATCAACCCACCGAATACAGTGATAAGCCCGGCGAAGATGAGCGCCTTATTTTGTTGCATTTTTGCGTCCCGAATGTTGAGTCAAAATTTCCATTAAAAGTAAGTGTGTTCGCCTCAACGGATTGCCGCGCAAGTATCTATAACTAAACCGCGCAGCCAGCGATGCGCCGGATCGGCTTGCATCCTCGGATGCCAAAGTAATGAGACTGTGAACTCCGGCGTAGCAACCGGCAGTGCGAAGCTATGCATGCCTGTGCGCAGATTTCCGGTATGGCGTTCTGGCACGCTGGCGATCAGGTCGGAGCCACGGGCCAGCGCCAGTGCAGTGGAAAAACCGCCGACGATGGTGGCGATATCACGTTCCAGTCCGAATTCAGTTAGGGCGTCATCAATCGGCCCCTTGGCCAGCCCGCGCAGCGAGACTGCGATATGCCTGCCGCTGGCATATAGCGCTGGCGTGATCTTTCGTTTGGACTTGATCATAGGATGCCCGTCGCGCACCACGCCAATCAAGCGGTCGCGGAAGAGGGCCTGCACCTTTATCTCCGGCCCCATGTTAGTGCTGACGACACCGGTTTCCAGATCGACCGCGCCGTTGCGCAAAGACGCGCTATCTTTATCCAGCTTCTGCACGAAGCATAGCCGCACGCCTGGCGCTTCCCGCTTGACGCGCGCAATCAGCTCTGTGCCGAAATTCTCGACAAAACCCTCGCGCGTGCGCAGCGTGAAAGTGCGCACCAGTTGCGTCAGGTCGGGCTGCGCGGCAGGGCGCAACACCGCTTCCGCATCTTGCACCAACTGACTCACCCGCTCACGCAATTCCAGCGCCCGCGGTGTCGCAACCAGGCCGCGCCCGGCCCTGACCAATAGAGGGTCACCAGTGGTCTCGCGCAAACGTGCCAGCGCCCGGCTCATCGCCGAAGGGCTAAGCCGCAAGCGTTTGGCGGCGCGCGCGACGCTGCCTTCTGCCAGCACGGCATCGAGGGTGATCAATAAGTTGAAGTCAGGAATAGTCATGCCTATAGTCTAACCCGCTTGCATCCTGATGTGGCGTTTGGTATGGCGTTTTGTGCACGAATAAAATGTAAATGCTGCGTCTTCCGCCATATCGAATTTGTACGTAAACTTTGTTTTGCTCGATGACGAGCTTTTAAAAAAGCAGAGAGTATCTTGAACATGAGTTTTGCAAAACCAGAAAAGGCCGTCGCAGAAAATGCGAAAGACAGCGTTGCGGTGCGCTGGGCGGTCACCAGTCTCGCGGTCTCCATGCTGCTGTCATCGCTAGGCACCAGCAGCGCGAATATTGCTTTGCCAACGCTGGTCCAGGCGTTTCACGCTTCCATTCAAGAGGTACAGTGGGTCGTGCTGGCGTATCTGCTGGTGATCACCAGCCTGATCGTCAGCGTCGGGCGGCTCGGTGATCTGATCGGGCGCAGACGCTTGCTATTGGCCGGACTTTTTTCGTTCACACTTGCCTCTGCCCTGTGCGGTGCTGCCAGCACGCTGTGGTTGCTGATCGCCGCCCGGGCGGCACAGGGTTTAGGCGCGTCCATCATGATGGCCTTGACCATGGCGATGGTCGCCGAGGCGATACCGAAAGAAAAGACCGGCAGCGCCATGGGTCTGCTCGGTAGCATGTCAGCGCTAGGCACGGCGCTTGGCCCGACACTGGGCGGCGCGCTGATTGGCGGATTCGGCTGGCGCGCGATCTTCCTGATCAACTTACCGCTAGGCTTAGTGACATTTTTTCTTGCCTATCGCTACCTGCCGCGTGATCGTAACTTGCCGAAAAAGGAGAGTGTCCGCCTCGATTATCTGGGCACGCTGCTGTTGGCCGTAACCCTGGTCGCATATGCACTCGCCATGACGACAGGGCGCGGCAGTTTTGGCGTGCTCAACCTGGCTCTGTTGCTGGCTGCACTGGTCGGCCTAGGCCTATTCCTGCTGGCAGAAACCAAAGCCGCATCGCCCTTGATACGTCTGGCGATGTTGCGCGATCCGGTACTCAGCGCAGGTTTCGCAATGAGCGTCCTGGTTACGACGGTGGTGATGGCGACGCTGGTAGTCGGCCCGTTTTATCTGTCCGGCGCACTGGGCTTATCTGCCGCCGAAGTCGGCCTAGTCATGTCGGCCGGGCCGATATTCGCCGCACTGACAGGCCTGCCAGCCGGGCGCATCGTCGACCGCTTTGGTGCGCAACGCATGAGCAGCGCCGGGCTGATCGCCATGGCGGCAGGGTGCTCTACCATGACACTACTGCCGATGCGTTTTGGTGTGCCGGCTTACATCGTTCCGCTAGTCATCATCACCGCCGGCTATGCGCTATTCCAGGCCGCGAATAACACGGCGGTCATGACAAATATCCAGGCAGATCAGCGCGGCGTGATTTCCGGTCTGCTCAACCTATCGCGCAATCTCGGCCTCATCACCGGCGCATCCGTAATGGGCACGGTGTTCACATTTGGCGCGGCCAGCGGCAACATCATGATAGCGCGCCCGCAGGCAGTTGCGGCTGGAATGCGGATGACGTTTGTTGTTGCCACTGCGCTGATCATGTTTGCGTTGGTCATTGCTTTGTTTAGTCGCTTTGTTTCACGGCGTATCCTCGTGCGAAACCGTGAACGGGAATTGTCCACATAGTGGGGCTGTGATTAAATTTAATATGATGGTGAGCGCTATCGTTCGAGGCGTCCGGCTAACTGATTCGTGTAAATGCCTTTAGTCACCGCCATTGATGTAACCCTGAATCTTCCAATCTTCGTTGAACTTCCTGAAACACAGTTGGGAATACGGAAACGGTTTTTTGTCGAGCGCACCATGAGGTGTACAAAGCTGGCCGTCGCGCTTCTTCTCAAAATTTACACCTGATATGGCACGCCGAAACTCCACCCACCCGTTATCTTTATATTCGGGGCGGAGTTTGTCATTGTTGAATTCGAAGTTGGCACTGAAGTTTCGGATAGGCGGTGCTGATGGATCATATGAGCCGCCGAAGTCTCGGACGATGTAATAGTCGGGAGCCAGAAGAGCGTAGACTGCCGATGAGTCTTTCTTCTGGACGGAAAACTTGAGAGAAGCAATGAAGTCTTGCAACTGGTGTTCCGTGGAATGTAGTGAAATAGGCTTCGATTCAGCAGCAATTACGGTGCTTGAGTAAATAAGGACTAGGAAAAGTAAGGCGCGGATCATGCGCGTGCTTCACGCCAAACCATCAACGCCAGGCAAGCGGCAATGGCAAAACCAAGCACGCTCCACCAGACTGGAATTACAAAACCAGCCACGACTATCTCCCAGGAGAAAAGCAGGCGTAGCAAATGAGCGACGGCAATTAGCGTGAATAAGGCAACTGCAATTGTGGTGAATGGTTTCAATTTAATTCTCCGGTTGATGCGTAAGAACAAAGGCAATCAGGGGCAGTTCTTTATTCTATCTATTTGCTACCTATTTCCAAACCATTAACCCGTATTTACCTCAGCCTCTGGCCACAAACGTGGAAACAGGTAACGGAACAAAGGCAAGGGCAAGGCAAGTTCAACAGGGCCTTTGGGCGATCTGGAAGTGACAATGCCAAGTTTAAAAAGATCCACTAGTACACGATCAGCTGTGCGGCTGGCCAGGCCCATCATGCCTTTGAATTTCGTGCGCTCTAATGACTTGATCGTACTTAAATAAGTCAACGGCGCTGCCGCTTCCACTTTCAATGCCTTGGTTTCTTCCTTGGTTGATTCAGCTGCGAGCATTTGCGCGAGGCGAGCTTCAAAGCTTCCCATATCGAGCATGCCATTCATAAATGCAACTTGATCCAGACAGATATGCATAAAGAATTCAATAAACTCGATCAAGCCTTTTTCAGTTAATACACCTCTTCCATCATAGTCACCCTGGCGATCACGATCTGCCCTGATTAAATGCGCGTAGTAGCTTTCCTGCTCTCTTGCCAGCCCTCGCATCGGTGACCAAAGCCCTTGCGTCAAGCCCAGAGAACTTAGGCCTATATGCGTATGCAGACGTGCGGTGCGGCCATTCCCATCCAAGAAAGGATGTATCCAGGTAAAACGGTGATGTGCCGCCATCAGCGCAATCAGCGCGCTTTCGCCCGCCTTCGAAGCCGCATACCCGGTATTCCATTCATCCATGAATTGGAGAACCGTCAGCGGATCAGGCGGGATATGCTGGCCAACCTTCACTCCCACCTCGCGCCAAACGCCCGGTTTAACAATTTGCCTTAAGCCATCCTCATTGACCTGCACCAAATCCTCAGGCTGCAATTGGGCGTGCAGATGAGCGTGAATGGTTTGTAAAATTTCGGGTTTGAAAAACGTCTCCGACTCGAAAACGGGGTAGCTCGTTTCACCCCAACGTTCAGTCTCGATATGCGCAATTGCCACACGCTGTTTACGCGCTTCATCGGGGAGTGTTGAAAAATCTTTCTTTAAGGCCCGTTCAATCAACAAGGGAGTTGTGTGTTGACCTTCAATCTTGTTGGTGTAGAACGAATTCATGGGACGTAAAGTCTCGCGCAGCAGCGCCCGCAATTGCGGCATGCCATGCGCGGGCAAATCTTTTGCATGATTAATCAGCTGTGCCGCTAAAGGGCGCAAGCCATTCAGCTTAGCCTCACTTGGGAGCAAAGGATGCATTTGATGCGGGCTATGATAATGATATTTCTGCAAGCACATTCTCCATCACTTAAGGCGGTTGGTACGTTTGCCGCGCTTTTGTCAAATTATCTCAATTGCTATTTGGCGGATACTATGGCGAATCTTAAAGCAAATTGAAATTTATGGAAAGATGTTTAAAACCAAGTACTTGTGACAGCTATGGCGAATCGTTTGGCGAATCCATTCGGCGGAATGCATTGCGCCTTGCGGGTTACGACTCGGCCTTGACCGATAAATTTAATGCGCATAAACTATGCGCATTAATCGCAAAGGGGAATATTATGTTGCCGACCTATGATGAAAACGCATCAAAAAAAGCCAGTAATCTCAGCATTAACAGTGATTTGCTAAGGCAAGCAAAAGCTCTCGACATCAACCTCTCCGCCACATTAGAAGCTGCACTCAAGGTCAAGCTCAAAGAGTTGCAAGCGCAAAAATGGTTAGAAGAGAACCGCGCGTCAATTGTTGCCTATAACGAATTGGTCGCTGAGGACGGCGTATTTAGCGATGGATTGAGGAGTTTTTGATGGCGCAATTTTCTGTCTACCATAACAAGAATGTCCAGACAAAAAAGACCTATCCCTTTTTGTTAGAAATCCAAAGCAACTTACTTAGTGATCTTGTCACCACAGTGGTTGTGCCACTCGTCAAATTTGACAAAAACAGAACAAAAATTCTGACCAGACTTACTCCAGTAATGACACTCAATCAACAAGATTTTCTTATGCTGACACCGCAATTGGCGGGCATACAAAGAAAAGAACTGGGCAAGCTCGCATTTGAATTGACACATGCGCGAGCAGAGATTGTCAGTGCGATGGATTTTTTGATTTCGGGTGTGTAGGGGCGATTGGGCTTCATCAATAGCCTGCATTTTGTCGACCATCGGGAAATATAAAATCATCCTCAACGTTGGTCACACTTTGATCAATGACGGTTGTCGCGGAATGCGGTGTGCGTGCGATTGATGAAGCCGAATCGCACCTACGGCGCTAAAAAATTCTGAAGTGTTTTGAGATTGCCAGCGAAACGAGCAATAAAAAAGTAACTCCGAGAAGTCTTACTGTAAATGCGCTAATCAAGTATGGTTGCTTAACTTCATCGATTGATTTGTGTAAAAATACATTAAAAGAAAACGCTTTTTGAACATGCTTTGTATACACGAGACAAAGAACTGCAAGCATGACTAGAAATAGTGAAATAAGGGCGATCTGCATGTTCATCTTGTCCCAAAGGGTGCAAAGTAACTGGCTGCTGTGTTAGTCAACTTAAACAAAAATTGCTTTGAATGCGTCGACATAGTTGAAGCCCAGATTTGCTTGATGCTTTGTTTGGTAGTACTGCAATCTACCTCGAGCTCCATCGATGCTCCATGATCCCCATCCATAAATTTCTTTCGGCAGATTGTGAAATGCGTACGCGAGATCATGGGCTTGTTCACCATCAACGTAGCGAAGCTCAATAAATGCGGTTGCGATCAGATCACAAATCAATTCACGTTGTTTTTCATTCGGTAATGGAGACGATTGCATTGTTGGCCTAACGTGATTAAATTTTCGTTGTCCAATGATACCCGACTGAACACGAATAAGCAGTCGGTTTCCTTTCTCCGGAAACCCTAATGGTTACTTTTTCACTTTTCACAACCCCAGAAACATCAAAAAAATCAAACCTCACCAACAGAACGAGCAACCCTCACCAACAGAACGAGCAACCCCACTGACCCGCGCCAAACTAGAACGAACTCCAGCCACCGCTTGCAGCCGCTCCTGCAAATACATACTTAATCGTGGATGCTGGCTGAAGGCGACGTTGAAACGGATGTGCCGGTCTGGCGTGTCAGTTGCCGAGAAGGCGGCGCCGCGCATTAGTAGGATTTTGTTGCGGTAGGCGTCTTGCACCAGCAGGTCTACGTCGAGGCCTTCCGGCATCGTGCCCCACAGGAAAATGCCGGCATCACCTAGCTGTTCAAACAGTACGCCGGCTTCGCTGAGTTGGCGCGTGCTGGCGTTGCGCGCGACCATGATTTTGCGTTGCAGTCTATCCAAGTGTTTGCGCAGATTGCCTGCCTTTAGCACTTCGAGTAGCACGTATTCATTCAGTGCCGGCGTGGTCATGATGCTGTGGATTTTGCTGCGCATCAGCACCTTTAACAAGGCCGGGGCGGCGGCCAGATAGCCCATGCGCAAGGCCGGGCTCAGCGCTTTGCAAAAGCTCGAATAATAAATCACACCATCCAGGCCGGACAGTGATGCCAGACGGGTGGCGTGGGCTTGTTGAAAATGGCCATGCACGTCGTCTTCCGCGATCAGGAAACCGTGTTGCTGCGCCAGTATCAGCACCTTGTGTAGATTGGCCGCTGTGCTGCTCCAGCCGGTGGGATTATGTAAGGCGGTTTGCAGAAACAGCAAGCGCGGGCGGTGCTCGCGGCAGGCCGCCTCGAGTTCATCCAGATCCAGACCGTCGGCGCGGCGCTTGATCGGGACTAGGCGTATGCCGTCCTGGCGCAAGCGGCCGAACATCAGGAAATACCCAGGGTCTTCCACCAGCACGGTGTCACCAGGTTGCAAGAAACTGCGGCAAATCAAGTCGATCGCATGGGTGCCGCCGAAGGTAGTGAGGATGTGGCCCGCATCGACATTGATGCCGATCGCGCGCAGCAATAGCGCGATGTGCTCGCGCAATTCCGGCAAACCTTGCGGCGGACAGCGCGAAGCCATGCCCGCCGCGCTACCGGCCAGTGCCCTTTGCACGGCGG
>JAZJYB010000083.1:0-3842 GCA_040390685.1 Pseudomonadota bacterium
CGCAATTGTAGAGAACATGAAACTTGCCACGCAGGATGACGCGGTCAAGGCCATCATTATCACTGGCGCCGGCAAAGCTTTTTCAGGTGGTGCTGACATTAAAGAGTTCAACTCACCGAAAGCCTTCGCAGAACCGTCTTTGCACACCGTGATTACCATCCTGGAAAACGCCAGCAAGCCAGTAATTGCGGCGATTCATTCCGTGTGTATGGGCGGTGGACTAGAGTTGGCATTAGCTTGTCATTATCGTGTCGCCACTGCTGGTGCCCAAATCGCTTTGCCAGAGGTTAAATTAGGTCTATTACCTGGCGCCGGCGGCACCCAGCGCTTGCCGCGCGTGCTCGGTCTGGAAATGGCCTTGAACATGATCGTTTCCGGCACACCCGTCTCCTCTGAAAAATTGGCTGGGACGGCATTGTTTAATGAACTTATCGACAGCGATTTAATGCAAGGCGCCATCGCGTTTGCCGAAAGAATCGCTGACATCCGCCCCTTGCCGCGCGTGCGCGACATCAAGATTGATTATCCAAATCATGAGGCTTTCTTACAGTTTTCACGTAACACTGTGCGCGCGATGGCTGGCCCTTTTCCCGCTCCATTGAAATGTGTTGAGGCGGTTGCCGCCGCTGTGACGAAAAAGTTTGACGATGGACTGACGGTAGAGCGCAATCTCTTTCTGGAACTGGTGCAAACTACAGAATCCAAGGCTTTGCGCCATGCTTTCTTTGGTGAACGCGCCGCAAGTAAATTACCTGATGTGCCGGAAGATACGCCAACCCGCACTATCAATGCGGTTGCAGTGATTGGTGCCGGAACCATGGGTGGTGGTATTGCCATGAATTTTGCCAATGCCGGCATTCCCGTCCAGATTCTGGAAATGAAACAAGAGGCCTTGGATAAAGGCTTGGCAACGATACGCAAGAATTACGAAAATACCCTAAAAAAAGGAAAATTGACCCAAGAGAAATTTGAGCAACGCGTGAACCTGATCACCGGCACCTTATCTTATGAAGCAATTGCCCAGGCAGATCTGGTGATAGAAGCGGTGTTTGAAGAAATGGGAGTGAAGGAACAAGTCTTTAAGAAACTCGATGAAGTCATGAAACCTGGCGCTATCCTGGCGTCGAACACCTCCACCTTGGATGTCGATGTCATCGCCAGTTTTACCAAGCGCCCGGAAGACGTGATCGGCACGCATTTTTTTAGCCCAGCCAACGTCATGAAACTTTTGGAAATCGTACGCGGTAAAAAAACTGCAAAAGATGTACTGGCAACGGCCTTGGCATTAGCCAAAAAAATCAAGAAAACCGGGGTGGTTTCTGGTGTCTGTGATGGCTTTATTGGCAATCGCATGCTGGAACAATACAGCCGCCAGGCCGGGTTCCTGTTAGAAGAAGGTTGCACCCCAGAACAGGTTGATAAGGCCATTGAAAAACTAGGCTTTGCCATGGGACCTTTCCGCATGGGTGATTTGGCTGGCAATGATATAGGCTGGTCTATACGCAAGCGCCGCTATGTCGAGAAACCGCATATCACGTATTCCAAGACTGCTGATTTGCTCTGCGAATTAGGTCGTTTTGGCCAGAAAACTGGTGCAGGCTGGTACGACTACAAAGCCGGCGACCGCAAGCCTTATCCCTCACAATTAGTAGTCGACATGATCATCCAGCATTCGGCGGATATCGGTGTAGAAAGACGCAAAATTTCCGATCAGGAAATCACCGAACGTCTGATATTCGCGTTGGTGAATGAGGGCGCGCGTATTTTGGAAGAGGGCATCGCAACCCGTGCTTCGGATATTGATATGGTGTATTTGACGGGTTACGGCTTTCCATTACATCGTGGCGGCCCGATGTTTTATGCCGACACCGTAGGTCTGACAAATGTGCTCGCGGCGATGGAGAAATATGCCAAAGGCAGACATGGTGACGCATGGAAACCTGCGCCTTTAATGGTTCGCTTAGCTGCGGAGGGTAAGGGATTTAATTAGCTTCATTTTTTCAGCTAACATCATAAAAGCTCAGCATCTTTGCTGGGCTTTTTGCATTTAACGGTGTCTTCCTCTAGCATCTTGACATCAATTTTCTGTTGCGAATAGATCAGGTCACGGGCAATGTTATAATCTAGGGTTAATTATTACTCTTATTGCAAAAGGTTTTTCAGTGTTATCTACCGCAAATATTACGATGCAGTTCGGCCCTAAGCCGATTTTTGAAAACATTACCACCAAATTCGGTGAAGGTAACCGCTATGGCTTGATCGGCGCCAATGGTTGCGGCAAATCTACCTTCATGAAAATTCTTGGGGGTGATCTGGACCAATCTAGCGGTACGGTGATGCTGGATCAGCACGAGCGCCTGGGTAAATTGCGCCAGGATCAATTCGCCTATGAAGATATGCGCGTACTTGACGTCATCATGATGGGGCACACCGAAATGTGGGCGGCAATGGCTGAACGCGATGCTATTTATGCGAATCCAGAAGCAACCGATGACGATTACATGAAGGCAGCCGATCTGGAGGCGAAGTTTGCTGAGTACGACGGTTACACGGCAGAAGCCAGGGCAGGGGAGTTGTTACTCGGTGCCGGTATACCCATCGAGCAGCATCAAGGTTTGATGAGCGCCATTGCGCCGGGCTGGAAACTTCGTGTGTTGCTGGCACAAGCCTTGTTCTCTAATCCAGATATTTTGCTCTTAGATGAGCCGACGAATAACCTGGACATCAATACAATTCGCTGGTTAGAAGACATCCTGAACGAGCGCAATTCCACCATGATCATCATTTCCCATGATCGCCATTTCCTGAATCAGGTTTGTACGCACATGGCCGATATGGATTACGGTACGCTGAGAATTTATCCTGGCAATTATGATGACTACATGTTTGCTTCGACTCAGGCACGTCAACAGCAAATGGCCAACAATGCCAAGGCTAAAGATAAAGTCTTAGAGTTGCAAGATTTTGTCCGTCGTTTTGCGGCGAACAAATCCAAAGCACGTCAGGCAACCTCGCGTGCCAAGCAGATTGAAAAAATCAAGATTGAGGATATCAAACCATCCAGCCGGCAAAATCCTTTCGTGCGTTTTGACGGCGAAAAGAAATTGCACAGACTTGCAGTAGAAGTGAGTGGTCTGTCTAAATCATATGACCGCACCCTGTTTAGCAAATTAGACCTGATGGTCGAAGCGGGTGAGCGCATCGCGATCATTGGCGCCAACGGCGTCGGCAAAACAACTTTATTACGCTGCATAGGCGGCGAAGCGATCGCTCGCCTGAGCGCCGATAAAGGCATCGTCAAATGGGCGGAAAATGCCAACCCAGGTTACATGCCGCAAGATCCGACTGAGGAATTTGCATCTGATAAAAACCTCACCGACTGGATAGGTCAGTGGACCAAAGAAGGCGATGACGACCAGGCGGTACGTGCTATTTTGGGCCGTTTATTATTTGGCGGCGATGATGTTAAAAAATCTGTCAAAGTTCTTTCCGGTGGTGAAAAAGGCCGCATGATGTACGGTAAGCTGATGCTTGGCCGGCACAATGTTTTATTGATGGATGAGCCAACCAATCATATGGATATGGAGACGATAGAATCGCTGAATATCGCCCTCGAAAAATATGCCGGCACCTTAATCTTTGTTTCACATGACCGTGAATTTGTCTCTTCACTGGCAACACGCATCCTTGAAATTAAAGAGAACGAAATCATCGATTACAGCGGCACCTACGAAGAGTATTTAGCGAGTCAAGGCATCGAATAAGTTTGAACTGATAGAGCAATAAAAAAGCCAGGATTGAACTGCACCCCAAAAGTTGGACATTAGTCCTAACTTTTGGGG